>JAIOHV010000046.1 GCA_019912885.1 bacterium | reverse complement strand
CCACTTTCGGCCGCGCCGCCGGCGCAACGCGCGTGGTTGCTGCTGGCGACGTGGTTCGGGTGCGGGCACGCCCCGGTCGCCAGCGGCACGTTCGGCACGCTCGGCGCGATCCCGCTCGTTTGGGCGCTCGCGTACGTGATCCCGGGCTGGGCGACGATCTTTATCGCGGCGGCGCTTTTCGCGCTCGGCGTGCGCGCGGCGGGCGTCGCGGAGCCGTATTACGGCAAATCCGACGCGGGGCAGATCGTCATCGACGAGGTCGTCGGTTACATGGTGACGATGTACCTGATCCCGACGACGCCCGCGCTTCTCATCGTCGGCTTTTTCGTCTTCCGCTTTTTCGACATCGCCAAGCTCTGGCCCGCGAGCTATTTCGACCGCCACCACGGCCCGTTCGCGGTGATGGCCGACGATGTCGTCGCCGGCGTGTACAGCGCCATCGTCATGCACGTGATCGTCGCGTTCGGCTTTTTCGGCGCGTAGGAATTTACGGCGGAACACGGAGAGCACGGAGAAGACACGGAGGACACCGGGGCTTCCTGTTTGCCGACGGATTGTTCGCCGTTTTGTTTATCCGGATTCGTTGTGTGGACCGTCGCCCCGGGTTTGGCGAGCCCTGTCATTCTGAGCGAAGCGAAGAATCTCCATCCGTTCCTTCACGCGGTCGAATCGTTCGCTTCGCCGAGGACGACAACGACGCGGCATTCCTCACACGAAGAGAGTGCGACGCCGAGGGTTTCCAGGTCCGTACGCGAGAATAAGTCATGTCGATTCGCCTGCGTCCTCTGTGTCTTCCCCGTGCCCTCCGTGTACCGCCGAGACTCATTCCGCGTCGCGCCGCACCTCGAGCACGCGCCCGAGGATCGCGCGACGCGTCGCGCGCTGCGGCGGGAACGCGCGCGGGTTGTTTGACACGATCATCCCGCCGGCCAGGCGCCGCGCCGAGATGAGCCCGCCCGCGTCGGCGAGCACGGCCGCGCCGTCAAGCGACGCGATATCCGTCTGTTCGAGATCGACGACGCACACATCGCCCGCCGCGACATCCGGCGCGAGCGCATCATCCAGTTGGCGCACCGCCACGAGCCGCGCGCCCGGCCGATGCCGCACGACGAGGTAGCCGCTCGCGGTGTCCGGGCCGACGAGCAGCACGCCGCGCGCAAGGTCGCGGAACGCGGAAAGATCGAGGATGGGCGCGGTGACGTAGTCGTCGTCGGTCAGATCGCCCGCGCCGCCGACATCCACCACGCGCACGCTCGCCGGTTGCGGGCGGTTTTGCGTCGCGTATTTGGGCGGCCAGCCCTTGATGAGCCAGTTCGGCGACACGCCGCACGCATCCACGATGCGCGCAAGCACGGCGAACCCCGGCAGGTTCTTGCCCTGCAAATAGCCCATCATCGAGACGCTGGAAACGCCGATCAGCTCGGCAAAACGCGAATACACCCCGCCCGCAAAATCGTGAACGAGCTCCGAAAGCCTGTCGCGCAACTCGGGATCGCGGCTCATAGGGAACGGAGGTTTGCGCGCGGGAGGGCAGGCGTCAAGCGGGGGGATGCAAAAGCATTTCCCGTGGCGCGCGAGCGTGACCGCTCGCTGGCGCTCGCGGAACTGACATCGCACGACGCGCGGGCGGTCGCCGGTTGCCGGTCGCCGGGCGACGGCCACCTACTCCTCGTCCAGCAACCCCGGCTGGCTCGTCAATTCGATCACGCCCCGTTCCAGATTCACTCGCGCGACGGCGTGGTCGGTGTAGGGTACGAAAATTTCGCGCGTGGGTTTGGCGTCGGTTTGCACGACGAGGACGTCGTTCGCGCCCGTGGGGAAAAGGCGCGTGACGCGGCCGATGGCGGCGCCGTTCGCGTCGTGCACCGCAAGTCCGACGAGTTGGTACCAGTAGTATTCGCCCTCGGGCAGCGGCGTAAGGTCCGACTCTTGGGCGCAGATCTCCTTGCCGACAAGCTCTTGCGCCGCGTCGATGGAATCCACGCCGACAAGTTTTATGACATAGAAGGAGCGCTGCCCGCGCGCGCGCTCCACGGTGTACGCGCGCGCGCCGGCGCGATCGGGCGCGTCTTCCAGCGCCTTTTCGTCGCGAAGGTAAACGCGCTTGATCGTTTCGAGATTTTCCGATTCGCCGCCCGCGGGCTGCGCGCGAAACTCGCCCTTGAGGCCCTGCGTCTTTGTGACGCGGGCAAGCGGAATGAGGCGGCGGGTCATGGCGTTATTGGCACCGCGCGTTCAACCGCGCAGCGCCGTCGCGATGATCCCCGGCATCTTGAGCGGGGACGGGCTGTGTTCCAGCTCGACGAGCTTCGGGCCAAGCTCGTGCGCGGTGCGGTGCGTGACGAACCACGGCGGTTTGGGCATGACGCGAAACGGCCCGCGCAGCACGGACTTTTGCGGATCCGGAAGCATGTACGTGTTGTGCACGCTGCCGATGCCGGAGCCGATGTCGTGAAGCGCGTGGCCGGGGAACGCGCCCCAGGTCGTGCACGCCATCGCGTAGGAGAGCGCCGGCCAGTGGTTGACGCCCACGGTGCCGTAGCGCAGGTCGGCGATCGCTTTTTCGATCGCTTCGCCGGTCGCCGAATCCTTCGTCTGCAAGGGATGCGCGATGATCGCCGCGTTTAGCGAACCCCACACGCGATCGTTGCAAAACGCCGCTGCCTTTTCGATGAATTCGCGCACGTTCGCCGCGGGCAGCGGCGTTTCGCCGGCCACGCCGCAAAACGCCTCGACCTGAAAACAGATGTCCTCATTTTTCGCCGGGTCGAGGTTCGGAATCAGCGTCCACGGCAACTCGTCGCCCTTGCGTTCGCCGAACAGGTGCGCCTCGGGATGTTTGCCGACAAACGCCTCCCAGCGATCCGCGGCGCCGGGGTAATACGCCGAACGCGCGGGCGCGCGGCGCAGCGCGTCCTCGATCGCCCCGATGAGCGCCTCGCGCTTGCTCCACCCGGCGTGCGTCACCAGCACGCGCAAGGCGTTGCAGTTGAAGCCCGCGTTGTTGGTCAGCATCGAGGCGATGTTTTCGCCCTGATACCGGATGTCCGCCTCCGACCACGGGCCCGGCACGACGATCACCGGGCTCACGTTGCCAAGCTCGCTCGTGATGCGCTTATCGAGCCGGGGCTTGCGTTCGGCCTTGCGTTTTTTCCCTTCGGCGCCGACGCCGTACACGATTGCGTCGTGCGTCTTGTCGGAGCCCGTGATGTGGATCTCATCGATTTTCGGGTGCTCGCAGAGATACGCGCCCTCCTCGGCGCCGCCGTAAACAAGGCGCAGGAACCCGCGATCGAAAAGCGGCGCAAACGCGCGCACAAAATGCGGGCCAAGGTACTCGTTGACCGGGTTCATCTTGAGAAGAACCACCTGGTCCTCGACAAACAGTTTGTAGATCGCGTCCATCGGGCCGATTGACCCGACGTTGCCGGCCGCCAGCACGAGCGCCACCTTGCCCGGCCCGCCCGGCTCGCGATAGGCGGCGGCCTGGTTTTTCTCGACGTCTTCGGGGGTGACGCCAGGCTCAAGCCAAACTTCCGCGGAAAAGCCCGCATACAGCAGGCGGTCGTACAGGCCGGTCGGGAACACCGGGACGACGACTTGCCCTCCCGGGCGCGTGCCGATCTTGCCCGGCAGGCGCGGACGTCCGTGCACGACGATGTCCTTGAGCGAATCGCGAAGCAGCCGCAGGTTGCGCATCGTCGGGTAGAGCGCGGCGAGATATTCCTCGCCCGCGCGCGGCGACTTGGGATCGAGATTCTTCGCGGCCCAGCCGGCGGCGGCCCACGCGGGCGCGGCGGCAAGCGTCGCGTCCATGACCGCCTCGATCAGCGCGACGCGCTCGACCGGCGGCACGCGGCGCCAGGCGTCCTTGTTGGCGGCGAGCGTCTCGATCGCGGCGTCGATGTCCGCGCGCGAGGTCGGCGGGATTTTCGAGACGGCCTTTGCGGCAAAGTCAGCGGAACCGTGTTGAAGGGCGGCGGTGCTCATCGGTCGACTTCCGTTTGCGTACGGGCGGCGCGCCCGCGAAAGGGGGAAGTATACGGAAGAGGCGAATAGGCGAAAAGACCGCGAACAATCCGTGCCGAGTGCCGAGCGTCTGGCCGGATTTTTTTTAATTTCCTGTTTCCTATTTCCTATTTCCTGTTTCCTATTTCCTGTTTTCTATTTCCTGTTTCCTTGTACGCTCCGTCCTATTCTCGCTAATCTGGCGGGCCTAGACTTCGGGCCGAAGGGGGCAAACGCATGATGATCTGGATTCCGGTGATGCTTCTGGCGGCGGCGGCGGTCGTGGGCGCGATTATGGCCATGAAACATCGCGACCGGCAGCCGATCGCGAAAAACCTGCCGATGCTGCACGGCACGCTCGGCGCGCTTGGCGTGCTGTCGCTCATTGGCGCGTGGCGGGCGATGAATCCGCCGACCGGCGCCGTGACGCTGGCGCTCGTGCTGTTCCTGTTCGCGCTTCTCGGCGGGCTCGTGTTGCTGCTTGGCTTCCGCATGAATAAAAAGCCGATCCCCAAATTCCTGATCTATGGCCACGGCGCGACGGCGGCGATCGCGTTTCTGATTCTGCTCTTCGGCGCGTTTTAGGCGCGCGCCGGCGGCGCTCGCTTGAGGGGGGTTTTGACATGAACGAGAAAAGCGCGGGCTACAGCGACCTCGCGAAAAAACACTGCAAGCCGTGCGAAGGCGGAACACAGCCTTACTCCGCGGACGAGGCGAAGGAGCTGATGGGCGGGCTGCCCGGCTGGGCGCCCGACGGCGAAGGCATCAGCCGCACGTTTCAGTTCAAGAACTATTACGAGACGATGGCGTTCGTGAACGCGGTGGCGTGGATCGCACATCGCGAGGACCACCACCCCGACATGACCGTCGGATACAACACCTGCAAGGTCTTCTACACGACGCACTTCATCGGCGGCCTGTCGGAAAACGATTTCATCTGCGCGGCCAAGGTGACGCAATTGATAAGTGACGAGTGACGAGTGACGAGTGACGATTGAGAAATGGCGACGGAATTCGCCCCCGGCAGGCGCCCTCGTCAACCGTCCATGATGTCCATTCGGTCCATGTCGTCCATTTTGTCCATGCGCTGTGTCGCGTACGATACGCCGATGTTTCGCCCCGCCTCCTTCATCGTTTTAATTGCGCTGATCGCTCTCGCCGGCTGCTCGTGCGGCGATGACGACGACGACGACGATGCATCGGACGACGACGCCTCCGACGACGACACCGCTGACGACGACACGTCCGACGACGACACCGCCGACGACGACACCGCTGACGACGACACCGCCGACGACGACACCGCCGACGACGACACGTCCGACGACGACACGTTCGACGACGACACGTCGGATGACGACGACACCACGCCCGAACCCGACTACGACACGACCTGGGAAGGCTTCGGGCGAAACGCAATCGGCGGCGCGGGCGGCGACGTCGCGGTCGTGACGACGCTAGCGGACGACGGCGCCGGCTCGCTGCGCGACGCGGTTGAATCGGCGAGCGGGCCGCGCGTCGTGACGTTCGCCATCGACGGAACGATCGCGCTTCTACACGTCCTCGACATACCGGATGACATCACCGTCGACGCGCGCGGGCACGACATCACGCTGACGCAAAACGGATTCCGCATCGACGGCGCGGCGAACATCGTCGTCATGAACATCGCGTTCGTGGACGTGTCCGGCGAAACCGGCGACGGCATCCAGATCCTGAACGGCGCGCACGACATCGCCATCGTGCATTGCCGGTTCGACAGCGCGGGCCTGATGCCGTTCGTTGAGGACATCCCCGACGAGCAAATCAGCATCGTGTGGGGCGCGACGGATATCACGATCGAGTGGTGCCGCTTCGAGAATCACGACAAGGTGCTGCTGATCGGCAATGGCGACGCGCCGCCCGAGATCGACGAGGACATCCGCGTCACGATCCATCACAGCGTGTTCGTGAACACCGGAAGGCGGCACCCGTTCTTGCGTTACGGGCAGGTGGACCTGTTCAACAACATCGTCGGCGACTGGACGCGCTATCTCGAATGGCCCTACGGCACGCGCAGTTCGACCGACGCGGAAATCCTCGCCGAGGCGAACTGGTACGAGCAATCGAATCCGCTCTACTTCGTCGGCGCGTATTTCGAGGACGGCGGGCGGATGAAGCTCGTCAACAATCACGCCGCCGATCCGTACATCGTCCTTCTTGAGCGCGAGCCCGACCTCGTCTTCGCGCGGCCCTACCCCGCGCGCGTCGATGCGCCGTCCGACGCCTGGCGCCAAATGATGATGCTGCACACGGGCAATACGATGCCGTAGGCCAATGGGGAATTGGGGATGCGGAATGGGGGATGGCTTCGCATCGGCGCGGATCATGCCGATGCTGTTGGCGGGCGCGTCCATCTTGTCCATCCGGTCCATCCTGTCCATTGTGTCGATCGCAAACCCAAGCCGGACAGAAAGCGTATGACGGACGAAAACGCCAAGGCCACCGCCGCGCCTGACACGGACGACCTGTCAACGACGCACCCCGCGCGCATCGTCATCCTGCCGCCGGGGCGCGGCACGCACCCCGCGCCGGGCAAGGCGGGCGTGTTCGGCACGCTCGCGCAGGATCTGCGCGACATGCTGGCGTACCTGCGCGGCATGCCGTGGCCGCCGATCCGCATCTTCCTCACCGGCGCGACGCTCATCCTGCTCTACAAATTCTTCTGCACGAAAAAGAGCTTCTACCAGCGCACGGTGCGCGACGTTTTCGATTTCAACCACGAGTTTTTCGGCCTGGGACAGCGCGCGTGGATGTACATCTCGACCTTCGTGCTGCTTTTCGTCATCGCGTTTCTGATCAGCCGCTTCGTCGACAAGAACAAGTGGCGCGACATGGGCCTCGGGCTTGGCGACTGGCGGTTCGGCCTGCGCTGGGGCGCGATATTCCTTGGCGTGATGATCCCGGTCACGTTCGCCGTCAGCTTCACCGACGCGTTCGTTGACAAGTACCCCCTCTCGCGCGGATCGACGCGGTCGATGGAGGCGTTTCTCGCGTGGGAGTTCGTCTCGTTCCTCTACTTCATCGGATGGGAGTACTACTTCCGCTCGTACATGCTCTTTTCGCTTTACCGCTACATCGGCGCGGTGGCCGTGTTCGTCCCGATGATCCCGTTTGTCATCCTGCACAGCTCAAAGCCGCTGCCCGAGGCGCTCGGAGCGATCTTCGTCGCCGAGCTGCTGTGCGTCTTCGCGCTGCGCGCCGGCAGCTTCTGGTACGGCATGGTCGTCCACTGGACGATCAACACCGCGATGGACGTGTTCGCGGTCTGGCAAAAGGGCGGGCTGGGGTGATTTTCCAGAGGCTGAATGGCGTGGGTGCCACACTTTTGGCCAAGTCCGCGAGGCCAAAGGTGTGCGACGCGGTTCGTGCACACCTTTCCCGGCCTGCGGCCGTTAAAAGTGTGGCACCCCGAAAGCGCCTCCCTACAGACGCACGAACTTCGCGGAGATGACCGCCGCGTTCTCCTGCATCTTTTCGCGCACGTCGTCGGGCACTTCCTGGTCCGTCGTGACGATCGTCATCGCATGCCCGTCGGGCACATCCGTTTCGCCGGCCTGACGGCGGCGGAATGCATTGGAGGCCGTCTCGTCGCGCGCCAGCCGCATGTTCGCGATGTTGATCTGCGCTTCGGCAAGCGTCTTGCCGACCCACGCCACCACGCCGGGCACGTCGCGGTTACGGATCAGCAGCATGTTGCCTTCGGGCTCGATGTTGATGATGAGGTCGTCGTAGCGCGTCAGGCGAATTTCGCGTTCCATGAACTTCGTGCCGGTTAGCTCGCGTTTGTTGCCGTTCGGGTAACGCACCCGCAGCGCGAGATAATTCGTGTAGTCGCCGCCGCGCGTCTCCTTCGTCTCGCGCACCTGCACGCCCTGCTGCTCCGCGATCAGCCGCGCGTTGACGAAGTTCACCGGCTCGTCCGCGAACTTGCCGCAAAAGCCCTTCAGCGCCGCGATGCCCACGGGCTCGGTCGGCAACTCCGAAAGATCGCCGCCGTACGTGATCGTGATCTCCTCGGGCAATTCGTAGGAGAGCTGCGCGTGCATGCTGCCGAGCTTCTCCGCGAGCGCGAGATACGGCGACAGAACGCGCAGCGTCTCGCCCGCGACCGACGGCACGTTCACCGCGTTGGCCACCACGCCATTGACGAGGTAATCGATCATCTGTTCCGCCACCGCAATCGTCACGTTTTCCTGCGCCTCGAACGTGCTCGCGCCCAGGTGCGGCGTGACGATGACGTTCTCCAGCGCGAACAGCGGGCTCTCGGTGATCGGCTCGACCGCGAACACGTCGAGCGCCGCGCCGGCCACCTTGCCGCTTTTGACGGCGTCGGCCAGGTCGTTTTCGTTCACGATGCCGCCGCGCGCGCAGTTGATGATGCGCACGCCGTCCTTCATCTTCGCGATCGTCTCCGCGCGGACGAAGTTCTCCGTCTCCTTCGATTTCGGCACGTGGATCGTGATGAAATCCGCCTTCGCGAGCACCTCGTCGAGCTCCGCCTTTTCCAGGCCGAGCTTCACCGCCGCGTCCGCCGTGACGTACGGATCGAACACCAGCACGCGCATCTTCAGCCCCAGGGCCCGTTCGGCGACCACGCGGCCGATGCGCCCAAGCCCGATGACGCCGAGAATCTTTCCGCAGATCTCCGTACCCTGAAAACGGTTCTTGTCCCACTTGCCGGCCTTCAGCCTCGCGCTGGCCTGCGGGATCTTGCGCGCGAGCGCAAGCATCATGGCGATCGCGTGTTCACCGGTCGTCACCGTATTGCCGCCGGGCGTATTCATGACGCAGATGCCACGTTCGGTCGCCGCGGGCACGTCCACGTTGTCCACGCCGACGCCCGCCCGGCCGATGACACGCAGATTCTTCGCGGCCGTCAGGAGTTCGCGCGTCACCTGCGTTCCGGATCGGATCGCAAGGCCGTCCGCGCCGGCGACGGCGGCGAAAAGCTCGTCCCCGGAGAGACCCGGACGATAGTCGAGCTCGATATCGGAAGATTCGCGAAACACGGCCAAGCCCGCGTCCGAGAATTTGTCGCTGACGAGGATCTTGTACATCGTTTTTCCCCGGGAAAACGTCGCCCGCGAACGGGGCGGCAGACGCGGCGGACGTTAGCGCCGGGGCCGGGGACGGTCAAGGCGACGAAGGTCAAATCGAATGGGGAATGCGGAATGGGGAATATCCATCGAAAAAAGCGTGTTCGCATAACAATACGCCTGGCCTGTAACGACATTCCCGATTCGCCATTCGCAATTCGCAACTCCCATTTGACCCTCGCCGCCTTGAGCGGCATCATGACTTGGCTCACGAACGATCTCGGCCTCGATCAGATTCTCTCCGGCTAGCCAGGCCTTCGGCGAGCGAGTCGCGTGGCAGAACCTCGTCGTGATCGCCGTCATCGTCGCGGCCGCGCTTGCCGTCGGCTGGGTACTGCAGGGCAGATGTATTTCACCGAAAAGCCGATCCAGAACTGGACACGCGTGTCGTCGGACATCCTCGGCACGGTGTTCCCTTACGTCGATTGTTCCGTATCGGTCGATGCGCTTTGCGCGAAGTTGCACGAGATCCTGCAAGCGTCGGGCAAATGGGACGGCGAGGCGTGGGGCCTCGTGGTGACGAACGCCGACGCGCGCGCGATGGAACTGCGTTGCCTGATGAGCGCGCCGGACGCGTCGATCGCGTGGGACCTGCGCTACGAGGTGCGCGAGAAGATGATCGCCCACATCAACGCGACCTGGCCCGACGCGCTGCCGAAGGTCCGCGCGGAGATCACGGGCGCCGGCGTCGAAACCGCCGACGACGAACCGCACGAGCCGCCGTTTGAGCGCACGACGCAGGGGTGAGGTCGAGGGCGCGCAATGGACGCCGGAAAGTTTCCTCGCTCCGGCGGAAGTCGGGAAAGGACTGGCGATCGCGAGGGTGCGTACTCGCCGGCGGCGACCGCTCTTCTTCTTACCCTCCAGTATCGCAATCTGGATGTCCCTTGATATCAATGATCACGATTTCCTCGGCAACCAGTTCTTCGACGTCGATGCCCAAGGACGTTGAAATATCGCACGTCCCGTAGTCGTATCGAGACATGTGGAACCCGACACTTCCGCCCTCACGAAGATCATCCAAATTCAGCATTATGAGAAAATTGCCGCGCTGGTCTGAACTCGTGGAATCATAGCGCACTTGGCGTTCATAGGGGGATTCGCAGTCGGGGTCGCTTGGGCCACACGGATGATAAGAAACATGAAACACGGCGTGTTCGATGACGCCGACGACGCGGTCGTCGTCGTTTCCCAGCAATACTTTGCCGCACACGGCGGCCCACCCTTCTTTCGGGGACGCGGAGGGACAAGCCGCATTTCCCGAAAAGCCGTTTGCCCACTCTTCGCAGCAAATTTGCGTTGACGCAACGATCAACAAGGCTGTGACGGTAAACGCGCTGGCGAACGCCTTCATAAACGCAATCCTCCCGATCAACGGCCTGCTATCGCAGGCGTCTTATCCGCGAGCGGCGACGGATTGATTCTATTGCCTTCCAGCCTTCAAAAAAAAGACGTCCCCGAACGGGACGGGGACGAAATCCAGGGGTGTGGTGATTACGAGGGCTTGGCAGCCCGCGTCTTCGCCGTGGCGAAGATCGGTGCCGGTTCCAAGGCTCGGAAGGCGTCGGCTTTCGCCGGCATTCTCCCGGGCCGCTCGCTTGTGTCACGTCATAACGGTTCCCAAATTATTTTCGATACCATTTATTTCGCCGGTGCCACCCGCCCGCTCCCTCACGGTCGCGGTTCTTATCCGGTCGTGGCGCCGCCGGGGACGGCAAAAGGCTGTCCCCGGCGCGCCGTTGTGTCAGAAGTTCAGCCGCGCCTGGAACTCGCCGAGCAGGTCGGTGTTGCTGTCGGAGTCCGATCCCGCGAGCAACTGCACCGCGAGGTGCACGTACTCGATGTAGTCGATGCCGACAAAGCCGCCGAACTGCGTGTAGGTGGTGGGCTCAAACGTAGGATCCAGACCCGCCGTGCCAAGCCAGTCCAGGCCGCTGACCATGTCCATGCGGCCGCCGACCTGGGCTTTCTTGTCATTGAAAAGGCCGGCGATTTCGCCGTGCGCGGCGCTGATGGCCGTCGCCTCGCCCGCGGCGTCCATGTAGAGCGCGTCGTCCCATTCGCCCGTCGTCGCGTATTCACCCGCAAGGCCCAGCGCGAACATCTCGCTGAAGGTCAGCTCCGCGGTAAGGAATCCGCCGAACAGCGGCGTGTCCGCGTCGTATTCCACGAAGGTCGAATCGTCGCTCGGGTCGAGAGGCGTTCCGGGATCGAACGGCGTCGTCGCCAGAAGGCTTCCGAGCCCCGCGAGCGTCTCGGTGGCGTCGGAAAGGAAGTAACCGCCGATCGTCAGGTCGTAGTCGTCGACGCCGGCGAGCGGATTGACCGACAGCGCCGCCGCGAAGGTGTCGATGTTATCGTCGGCCACCTCCGGCACGCCGCCGGTGAACTCGACCTGGTCGAACGCGCCGTTGAAGGCGTGCGCCGAGACCGAAAAGTAATCGTGATCGTACCCGAGCCCCGCCGCCGACGCGCGCGTCCAGAACAGGTCCTGCACGCGCGTATAGCTGATGCCGTAGGTCGTGAAATCGCCGATCGGCGGGTAGTATTTGCCAAGCTTGGCGTACGCGCCGGCGTATTTAAGGATCAGGTAGTACTCGTCCACCGTCAGGCCTTCGCCGTGGTGGCGGAGATTGAGGTCCGTGTCGACGCCGCGCGCGCCGTCCACGAAATACAACACCACGGTCGATTCAACGAATTCCGTGGGCGTCATGGTCGCCGCGAGGGCGGATTCGAACACCGAAATGTCGCTCGAGCTCACGTCGAAATCGTCAACGTCAACGTCGGGCGTGAAGCTGTAGTAGCTCACGCGCGTATCCAGGTAGCCGCTGAAGGCGATCCACGAATACCAGGGATCCGCGTCGTCGTCCTGCGCGAGCGCGGAACCGGCGCTTGCAAGAAGGCACACCCCGAGGACAACAGCCAAAATTCGATTCATCGGGCACCCCTTTCCGAATGGTTTGGAATGAAACGGCGACCGCCGCATCGTGGGCGGGCGCCGCGCGTCAACCGATGGCATTTCCGCCCCGTTCGCCGGAGCGAATGCGCACGCACTCGGTCAGGTCCTGGACGAAGATCTTTCCGTCGCCGACCTTGCCCGTGCGGGCGCCCTTGATGATCGCGTTGATGGTCGGCTCGAGGTAGTTCTCGTTGATCGCGATTTCAAGCCGCACTTTCTTGAGCAGGTTCACCTCGACGTCCACGCCGCGATAGACCTCGTGGATTCCCTCTTCCTCGCCGCAGCCAAGCGCGTTCGTGACCGAGATCTTGAACACCTTGGCGTCGTACAGCGATTTCTTAACGTCCGCCAGCTTTTCGGGCTGGATGTAGGCGGTAATGAGTTTCATGGCGTTTATTCCTCGTGTTGATTAGTCGGTGGTGAAGATCTGGAAACCGCTGTAGGACTCCATCCCGTGCTCGCCGATGTCGAGTCCTCGCAGTTCTTCCTCGCGCGATACGCGCAAGCCGATCGTCGCCCGGATGGCGTAGAAGACCGCGCCCATCGTCACGACCACAAACACGAGGCACGCCGCCGAACCGATCAACTGAATTCCGAGTTGTTTGATGCCGCCGCCGTGGAGCAGACCGTCGTTGGCCACGCCAAGCGCCTTCTGCCCGAAGATGCCGACGGCCAGCGTGCCCCACACGCCGTTCATTCCGTGCACGGGAACGGCGCCGACCGGGTCGTCGATGCCCACCTTGTCGAGAAGGCCTACGCCGAAAACCAGGATGATGCCCGCGACAAGGCCGATGGCAATCGCCGCGAGCGGCGAGACGAACGCGCAACCGGCGGTGATGCCGACGAGGCCCGCGAGCGCGCCGTTCATGGTGATCGAAAGATCGGGCGTACCGTAGCGGACCCAGACAAAGAGCATCGCGCTGAGAGCGCCCGCCGCCGCGGCGAGCATCGTGTTGACGCAGATCAGCGAGATGGCAACGCCGTTGCCGACGGCGAGGTTCGATCCGCCATTGAATCCGAACCATCCGAACCAGAGGATGAAAACGCCAAGCGACGCGATCGGGATATTGTGACCGGGAATCGCCTGCGGCTTGCCGTCGGGCGTGAACTTGCCAAGGCGCGGCCCCAGGGCGATGGCGCCCATCAAGCCCGCGAATCCGCCCGTGGCGTGCACAACCGTCGAGCCCGCGAAGTCCGCGAAGCCCAGGCCGGAAAGCCATCCGCCGCCCCACGTCCAGTGCCCGATGATCGGATAGATCAGCATCGACAGCGGAATCGTGTAGATCAAATAGGCTTTGAACTTGATGCGCTCGGCCACCGCGCCCGCGACGATCGTCGCCGCCGCGCCGACGAACACCGCCTGGAACATCCAGAACGCCATCGTCGGGATGGCGGACGGATTCGGCGCGTCGTTCATCAAAAAGCCCGAAAACCCGATGAATCCGTTGCCCTTGCCGAACATCAGCGCGTATCCGACAAGGAAAAACATCAGGGACGCGATACAGAAGTCCATGAAGTTCTTCATCAGAATGTTGCAGGTGTTCTTCGCGCGAATGAACCCCGCCTCGACCATGCCGAACCCCGCCTGCATAAAGAAGACGAGGGCGGCGCTCACCAACACCCATACCGTGTCAAGTCCGACTGCTTCCATACAAACTCCTCCGTTCTTGCTCTCAAAAAGCCCTTACGGGCCGGTTTACGCGCTCCCGTTCCGCGTACGATTCCCGTTCTCAGATGTCGGCCACGCGCCTTGCCGTCTTGCCAAGGACAACCAGCGTATGCCCCGCGACGACAACGATGCCGAGCGGGACCGTGACCGAAAAAACCGCCGTCAATAAAAACAGATGCACGCCGATAGCTCCCATGATCGGCCTCCGAAAAAAGCGGCGAAAAGACGCCAATGAAGGCTGGGTGCCTTCTCAAGCCGCGTGCCAACGCGGTTATATCGCGTTAACTTATTGAATTATATGATTAATTTTAAATTTACTTGGGAAACTGAAAGATCGATTTTTCTACATTTCTGTAGAATCGCAAGGCGATTTTTCGCAAATTTGACGGCTATTGTCGTCGGTTTAAATGTCGAAATTGTGGAAAAGCTGGGGATGGATGTACGTATGTGCCGATCAGCGGCCAGCGAAAATTGCCAGGTTCGACCTTATCGCGACGACGCCTCGCCGCGTTTCGATTTCCCGGCCGGCTCAAACGCGATTTTGACCCGTGTGCCGAGTCCCGCCGCGATTCGCTGAAGCATGCGAACCGAATAACCCGTATATTCGGGGTTCTCCATTCGAGCGATGACCGACTGCGTCGTTCCGACGCGCTTGGCCAATTCGCGTTGCGTTAGTCCCGCTTTCTCGCGGATCCGGGCAAGTTCGATTGCCAGATCGATTTTTTGACTTTCTACCTCATAGACTTTTGCAAATTGCGGATCGTTGAGCTCGTCGCGCAAAAATTCCGCGAAGTCATTCGGACTTCGTTTACTCATCGTCCACCTCCATAAAACGCGTCAAACGCTTTTGAGCCACCCGGATTTCGATAGCGGGCGTTTTGCGCGACTTTTTCTTGAAAGCGTGCAAAAGCACGATCCTCCGGTTCGAAACGAGGCTGTAAAAAATTCGATAGGTATCGCCGCCATGATTGACGCGCAGTTCGCGAAGTTTTCTGCTGCCCGCGATCGACTTCGTAAACGGTTCGGGCAGGAAGCCCAACTCGCCAAGTCTTTCAATCGCGCGTAACAGGCGTGCCCGCGCTTCGGGTTGCGGCAAATCCGCAAGAAACTCCCGCACCGGGAGTCGACCGCCATCCGCCTCGAAGAAGACAACGCGGAACACGACTTATGATCGCAAAATTGCGATCGAAGCGCAAGCCTTACGGCAGCGGATCCCAGGGGTCGAACGATGGGGCATCGCGGCTCACCGCGCGGCCGCGGTCGGCGAAAGTCAGCGGCGCGTATTGTTCGCCGTTCCACGTATAGAGCACGAACGCGCCCATGACGCCGACCTTGATCTCGAGAAACGCGTTTGTCCGCGAATCCTGAAGGACATAGCGGCCCGGCAGCGTGCCGACGTTATGCCAGCGCCCGTCGCGTTTCTGGAAAATCTCGGCGTCGCAGCGCGTTCCGGTGCACGAAAAGCGCTTTTGGTAGGCGATGATTTCTTCCCGGCTTTCGCCGTCCAGATCGACGAATTCGAAGAAGTAGTCGTCGCAATCCGCGACGCGCCGATCGTCACCGAAAAACTCGAAGATCGGCTGCGGCAGCACGCGCTTGCACGACTTCGACGTCGTTTCCGCAAGGGCGGCCCCCGGCGCGAGAAAGCCGGCCAGGACCAGGATCGTCAACAATTTCCGCACGCGGCCTCTCCCTTTGGCGAACATGGCGCCGTCATGGAATCTGCAAACCGGCGGTTGGCACCGACCATAGTTTGCGCGGGCTCCCGTTTCAAGGATTCCCGACCTGTCTTATCGGTCCTTCGCCGTTTGACCGTGACCAAAACAACAGGGCCGGATCGTTCCGCCGCACGCGAAGCGCGTTTTTCGATGGCGTTTTTGCGCGTGCGCGTTAGAATCGGTTTCGCGGATCGTTTTTTCCTGGCATGCAGGGGGGATTTTCCATGGACGACCAAATGGATCCGAAGGAGCGGCGGGGCATCAAACGGGCCGAGGGGGAATTGCTCGGAAGCACGGAGCCCGAAGGCGAACTGGTGCGCGACGTGACCTGGGAGCCCGTGGCGCGCGATCTCGATCCGATCCAGGCGCAACTGCTCCGGGACGATCTGGAAGACGCGGGGATTCCCGTGGTCATCACCGGGCAGAGCCTGGAAAGTTTCAACATCTATCCGAACGTGGAGAACGCGATTCTCGTCCCGCGTCGATGGCTCCCGGAGGCGCGGATCATCGCCGACGATTTCCTCGCGCGCATCGAGGGCGGCGCCGGCGACGTGAATATCTGCTCCGCGTGCGGAGCGGAGGTTCCCGAAGATGCGTCGCGTTGCCCAAGCTGTGGCGAAGCGTTCGAGTCCTAGCCGCGTGCGCCTGTCGCGCGCCGCGGGCTTGTTTCTGATCGCATGCGCGTTTGCGGCCGTCATGCCGGCCATTGCGCGGGCGGGCCAATGCGCGATCGGCGACCTGACGCCGGTTTACGACGATATCGAGGCCGGCGAATACGAGGCCGCGCACGCGCGGCTCGACGCGTGGTTGGCGCCGCCCGTGTGCCCCGACGCCGCGGCCGGTCCCCACGTCATCGCCGTCACCGTCGGGCCCGGGTTGATCGAGGAGCTCTCGCCGCGCGATCTCCACCAGCTCGTCGTCGATGCCCTCGCGTGGGAGCGCACGGCCAAGGAAGTCTGCGACCCGCTGGCCGGTGACGACATCGGCCGGGCGGCCCGCGCCGCTTGCCTCGATCGCCGCGCGGAAAACATGGACGCGATCGGCGGCGAGGTGTCCCGGCGCCTGCTCGCGGATGTCATCCGCTTGCGCGCGCTGCGCCTGGCCGAAGGTGAAACGGCCCCGGATTTGATACGCGCGGGAGAAGAGGGTCTCGACGCGCCATCGGAAGGCTCCGGCATGGCCATTCGAGCCGCCGCAAAGACGCACGCGCTGGCGCGCGAAATCTGCGACATGCGCCGCGAGCTCGAGCGCCTGGACACGAAGTACACCAACATGCAGCGCCAGACGCCGTTCATGAAAACCGAATTCGCGGGCCGGACCGCGCGCGTTGAAAAATCGCGCGAGATCGTACGCGACGCCCTGGCCCGCGCCCGCGGCGAGTTCCGCGCCTGGGCGCGCCGCGATTTCGATCCCGAACAGGACTGCGTTATCTCAATCCCCGCCCCGCCGCTCGAGTGATGAATGCTTGAGGATTGAAGATTGAAGACTGAAGATTGTCGCGAACGGTCCCCGTCATCCTGCGCGGGCCCTGTCATCCTGCGCGGGCCCTGTCATCCTGAAGGATTCTTGTCATCCTGAGCGAAGCGAAGGACCTCCATTCGCGCCGGCACGGGGCGAGACCCTTCGCTTCGCTCAGGGTGACAACGCCGCTGCGCGTCCCTCAGGATGACAACGTCGCTCGACGATCGACGGCTGGCGCGCGTCCTCTTCGACGGTCAACAACCCGCGCGCGTCCTCCCCATCTTCGATCTTCAATCTTCGATCTTCAATTCCGTGCGGTGGTCGCCGCCGGTTGCACCGAGGCGCGCGGCACGGCCATCTTCCGGCGCAACGAACGCGACAGCCCGATGTGCCGCGCGATCCGGTGGGCGTAGTACTTGACGTACAGCCAGAAGCGATAGTCGCGCCCCTTGATCGCGGCAAGCACGCGTAGCCCGACGACGATCGGCACGGGAAGCTTGCCGACGAGGCGACGCCACGCCGGCGCGTCCACGATCCGTCGCGTCACAAACGCGGGCAGCACCGGCAAAAACGCGTAGAGGGAAAGGAAGTTGTCGACGTGTGCGCGCGTGGCCTCGCCCGTGACGCTTGGCGCATGGAAAAAATCGCCGATCTCGCCGCGATCGATTCGCGCCGCCTGCTCCGGCGAGATCCGCCCCTCGGCGATCTCGCGCTCCACCATCGGCGTCGCCGGGTAGTGCGAAAGCAGGTGGCTTTTGATGCGATTCAGCCGCTTGAGCCCCGCGTACATCTTCGCGGCGTCGACGAAATCCTCGTGCGTCTCGCCGGGCAGCCCGAAGATGTGATCGACGTCGTAACGCAGCCCCACCTCATCGCACGCGTGGAAGCTCTCGAGCGCGCGCTCGTTCGTCTCGTTGCGGTTCAGGAACTCGCGCCGGATCGTCTCGTTGGTCGTCTGCAATCCGAACTCGACGGCGTAGCAGCCGGAGGCCTTCAGCTCCTCGGCGATCGGGCGCGTCATGTATTTCGGATAGGCGAAGCAGCGGAATGGCAGGCCGATCTCGCGCCGGTACATCGGGAGGAATTCCTTAAGCCATTTCGGACTGACGAAGAACATCGCGTCGTTGAACATCACCTCGCGCGCGCCGAAGCGCGACCGCGCCATCTTCAGTTCTTCGATGACTCCCGCGGGCGAACGCCTTCGGTAGTAGCGGTTGTCGTACAGGCGGTTCATCGACGATTCGCAGCAGAACGAGCACGACAGCGGGCAGCCGCGCCCGGTCATGACGAGGTAGTCGTCGCGGTAATTGATCTCCGCGGCGAACATCTCCTTGTCGGCGAGCGGCACGGTGTCGAGATCCTCGATCGCCGGCGCCATCGCGGTGCGACGCACCGTGTCGCCCTCGCGATAGACGAGGTTGCCGATCACGGACAGGTCGCCGCCGCCTTCAAGTGCCGCCAGAAGTGGAACGATCACCGCCTCGGCCTCGCCGACGATGACGGCGTCCGGTCGCATCTCCGCCAGCACGACCTCGGGGACGAGCGTCGCGTGGATGCCGCCGGCCAGCGCGTGCCCGCGCCATCCCGCGTCGCGCACCGCCGAGAGCACCGCGCGCGCCCAGGGGAACGTGTTGGTGTAGAGCGAAAAGGCGAGCGCGTCGGGTTTGTCGCGCACGATGCCGCGCACGATGCGGTCGAATCGCGAAAAACGGCGTTCGAGCCGCCGCGAGAAAAAGACGTTGTCGTTCGTGCCGAAAAGTCCGGGGTCGTAATACAGCGCCGTCTCGTGCCCGGCGTCTTTTAGCACGGACGAGAGATATTCGACGCCGAGATTCTCCCGCCCCAAATGGACAAAACCGACTTTCATCGCGCGCGGCCGCTCGTGTGCGCCTCCCCGTGGAACGATTTTCCCGACCGGATCATGCGCGATTATCGCACGTCAATTGGGGGAGAAAAAGCAGGACCGTCAGTGCCGCAAACGCAGCGCCGTCAGAGCCGCAAACGCAGTCCCGCTCCGAGCGGGACGGAG
Source organism: bacterium (assembly GCA_019912885.1). Classification (NCBI taxonomy): domain Bacteria; species bacterium. Next base: position 7,961 of record JAIOHV010000046.1, on the reverse strand, counting down.
TGCGCGGTCGATACCGCCCCGGCAATACACGCGATTCCCCACACACGCATCTCGACCCGCCTCAAAAAACCACCCCAGCCCTTCAACGGCAACCGGCTGCACGCCGGGACCGCAGGTGTCCTCACCTGCATCGGATCCATCGCGCCCCCTACAAAAACGCCTGCACGATCGGCTTGATCGAGCCCTTCCACGTGACCGCCTCGCCGAGGTAGTGGTCGCCGATGTAGTTCGCTTTTTCCAGGACGTGGGGCGATTTGGCGTAGTCGAAGCCGAGCGGAACGGGGCCGAACTCCTCGATCGACAGGTGCTCGCGCGCGCTTTTCGAACCGCCGGTCATGGCGCCGATCGCGCCGACGATGAGAAACACCTTGGTAAAATCGCGGAACAGCCGCTGTTGCGAGGGATACGCCTCGATCATCCGCTGCTTGGCCGCCATCTCCTCGTCCGTCAGGCGGATGCGGTAGCGCGTGCCGCGATAGAAAGGATTGAAGCGCATGGGGATGAGGATCGTGTATTCGTAGGCCGGCAGGTGAAAAAAGGGTACGGCCGCGCCGCGCTTTTCGGCCAGCTCGCGCACGGCGAGCGCGGTGAAGTAGTGCGTCAGATCGTGCTCGGGCTGCCCGGCCTGGTAGGCCTGCGTGAAGACGATGTCCGGATCGGCGGCGAGCACCGCGTCGCGCACCTTTGCGCGGAAGTCGTCGAAAAAGTCGCGCACCTCGAAGATGCGCGCCTTGCCCGATGACAGGCCCGCCAGGCGCTTGTAGATCTCGACCTCCGACACATCCAGGCAGCTTGTCTGCGCCGGCTTCATGCCGATTTCCGCGACCGCTTTGATTCCCTCCGCCTTGCGGATTTCGCCATAAGCCGCGGGCTCCATGTCCATCTCGAAGTAGAGGCCGTCGGAGTTCGTCGTCCAGATCAGGCGGTTTTTCCCGATGCCCGTTCGGTGCAAAAGCCCGCAGTAGGACAGCTCGTCGTCGTGGTGAGCAAACACCCAGAGCGGCCGTTTGTATTTCCGAAGGCCCGCGGCGAATGCGTCGCCGCGCGCAAAGGCGTCGTCTTTTTGGCTCATGGGCGTTGTTGATAGCAAAAAGATCGGGCGCCGGGAAGTTGGGGAGTAATTTTCACCGCAAAGACGCGAAGGATTCGCAAAGATCGCCAAGCAACAAAATCACTTTCCCTTGGCGTCTTCGCGCGTGCTTTGCGTCTTTGCGGTAAATTCCGGGTCTTTCGCACATCGAAATCCGTCGTCGTCGTACACCCAGTCGTCCTTGAAGCTGTGGTGATGCATCGCGGGACGCGACAAGCCGTAGGACGCCCATCGCCAGCAGCCGGGCTTTTCGGGGTCTTCCGTCTGCACCGGCAGGTCGATGAAAGCGTAATGCGCGGCGCCGCCCATGACGAGGATCTCGTCGGGGTAGCACTCCGCGTCCCACTTGCCGTCGACGATCTCCGACACGCCGCCGACCATGTCGTAGATCGGCCCGCTCGAGCATGCGCCGTCGCCGTTGCACACGACGAAACCGCAGCCGCCGGTGGGGTACGTGCCGTAGGGCTTTCCCGCGTGGCAGTCGTTCGGTTTCACCTTATCGCCCCAAGGCCAGTCGTCGCCCGACGCGCCGGAGAACGCCATCTGCCATTCGGCCGGCGCCGGCAGGCGCTTGCCCGCCTTCTCGCACGCGGCCCGCGCCGTCTCATACGACACGTTGATCCACGGACGCACGCCCACGACCGATTGCGCCGGCGGCACGTCGTCCTTGTTCGGATCGTAGTCCCCCATCGTCATGTCGCTCGCGCCCGGCTGCGAGGCCTCGAAGGCGTCGACGCAAAACGGATCGACGCTCACCGTCGTCGTATGCCGGCCGCCGCCCCAACGCTCGCCGTAGGTGACGTACGGCATCGGCCCGCCCGGCACCCACACCATGCCTTCGGGGCAACGCGGATCGTTCGGTAATGGCGGCGGCGGCGTGACCTCGCCCTCGGGCAGGTCGAAATCTTCCGGCGACCACGACGCGCGCATCGCGTGCACGAACCACGACCCCGCGGCAAGCACGAACGCAACGCCGATCGCGCCGAACAAATAATTTCTCCCGCGCGCGCGGTTGTTGTTTGCGGTTTTGTGTTCAATCGTCGTCACGGCGCGGGATGTTGACACGTTTGCGTTTCGGGAAAAACGGGCCGGCCGAATGGCGCGATTCCGATTGCGCGACCCGTGCGGATGCGGCAATCTTGGGAAGCGACCGCACGCCGGCCGCGCGGCCCGGAGGATGAGCCATGGCAAGGGAATCGATTGACGCAATTTCGCCCGTACACACGCTCGACGTGTCCGTTCAGGTGCGAGACTTGCGCAAGTTGCGGAACGGCTGGCTTGATGGCGACGGAATCGCGCCGTCGGAAGAGGGCCTCGACTGGTTCGAAGAGAAATTCAAGAAAGAGTTTCCGGATCAACTACCGCGTCCCCGCCTCTATCCAACGCCGGAGGGTGGCGTACGCGCGGAATGGACGATTGGCAGGTTCGACGCCTCGCTGGATATCGACATCGATGCGCATAGCGGTTTCTGGCACGTGCTTCAGTTGGATACCGGCGAAGACGACGCACGGGATCTTTCTTTGGACGTCGATACGGAATGGGCGTGGCTGAACGATCAGCTCGGGAAATTGTTGCGCGTCGCGAAATGAACACCGAGTCGATTCTGTTGCGCCAGATCAATCCGTCTTTTCTTCGCCACGGCATCCCAACGGCGCAAGCATTCATGCCGACGCGAAAGGATAGTCGCCGCCTGTCGATGTACGACGGTGACCAGATAGCGCCGCGGAATGCGTGGAAACATTTCACGGAGCAACTGGGCTTGGTTTCGTCCGGCGTTCAGGGCGTAACCGTCGGCGAATGCCATTCATTGAATCTGCGGGTCTCGGCGGACCCCGAGCCCTTTCCTGAACACGTCGTCATTGAATTTCCCGCGATGTCGAGACGCCAATCGGAGTTGACCGCCAAGGCGCTGGTCGATGCCGCAAAACGCCGCGGCTGGCTCTTTCAACCGGAGTTTGAATCGTGACCACCGCCGCGCCCGCATCCCCCTACAGCGAGATGAAGCGCAAGGCCGAGCACATCGCGCCGCTCGGCTTCGCCTTTACGCTGACGATCTTCCCAAAATGGCTCGTCTTCACGCTGTCCGTCACCGCGATCGTCTACGGCGTGTTTCTCTCCAAACGCGTCGTTACGGGAACGCTTCGGAACAAAGAGTTGGCGCGCGGGTTTTCCGTCGGCAAGACCGCTTACGGCGTCATGATCCTCATGCTGCTTGCCATCTTCCACACGCGCATGCACATCGTCGCCGGCGCGTGGGCGATCCTCGCACTCGGCGACGGGTCGGCGTCGATCTTCGGCACGAAAATCCGTTCCGCAAAACTGCCGTGGAATCCGGAAAAAAGCTTCGCGGGGCTCGTGGGATTCGTTCTAGTCGGCACTCTCGCGTGTTTTGGGCTTCTGGTTTACACGCAGGCGACCGGCGATGTCGGCGTTACGATCGACGCGGCGTTCGCGGCGATGTCGGCCGGCGGGATCTTCCTAACCGCGCTGATCGCGACATCGATCTGCGCCGCGGCCGAGACGCTGCCGCAGCCGATCGACGACAACATCCTCGTGCCGGGGCTCGCCGCGCTGCTGCTGCATTTCCTGACGATATAGCCACGCGCGGGCCTGCAATGGACATTACGGACCTCATGGACCAAATGGATCTGATGGACCGTTGACGGACGTGCGTGCCGATGCGATTGCTTTCAGCATGCCCAAATCCCTTAGTGCCCTTGTGTTGAATTGCGATTTCAGCGATTCAAATCCGCATTCCGCATTTGCGAATCCCTGATTCGAAAACCCCCGTTGCAATCCGCGGCGTTTTTCGTCGAAATGCGGCGCGTTCTGAATCGGGGAGCCCTGTTCCATGTACGATTTCGCCACACTGCCGGGTTACTGGCTGCACGCGCTTGTCATCAACGCCGCGATCGGCTTCGCGTCATTTTACGCCAAGCTCGTGGACAAGACGGGTTTATGGTCGGGCATCGTCGTCGGCACGCTCGTGTACGTTGGATTCGGTTACGAGGGCTTTGTCGTCCTGTTCGCGTTCTTTCTGGCCGGGTCGCTGGCGAGCAAGTTCAAGATGAAGACCAAGGAACGCATGGGCGTGGCGCAAAAGAAGGGCGGCCGGCGCGGCCTGTCGCACGTCGTGGCCAACACCGGTGTGCCCGCGTTATGCGCCGTGGCGTCGATCCTCGCCGAACCGGCCAGCCGTCCGATGCTTTTTGTCGCGTTCGCGGCCGCGCTCGCGACGGCGCTTGGCGACACGATCAGCACGGAATTGGGGCAGCTTTACGGCAAGCGCGCGTTCTTGCTCATCACGCTGGAACGCGTGAAGCCGGGGACCGAGGGCGCGGTGAGCGCGGAGGGGACGGCGCTCGGTTTTTCCGCGTCCATCGCGATCGCCCTTCTGGCCCTGCCGTTTCACCCGTTTTACGAGCCGTTCGGCTGGCGCGCCGTGATCGTCGTGTCGCTGGCCGCGATGATGGCCAATTTCATCGAGTCGATCGTCGGAGGGCTCTATCACCAGTTCGGAAAGACGAGCCCGGAAACGATGATGAACTTCGGTAACACCGCCGTCGGCGCCATCCTTGCGGCGGCCTGGTTCCGCTAAACGCATTCGCGCGGGTCCGCGCTTGTTGCCGGCGCTCGCGACGTTATTTCGCGAGCAGTTCGTCGATCCGGGACTGAAAAGTCACCAGGCCGTTCGTGCGCGTCTGAACGATGCCGGACTGATCCAGGAGCCAGTAAAACGGCACGCTTCCATTCCCCGCGGGGCCGCAGACCGATGACTTGGGATCCGCAAGGACCGCAAACGTCGGTTGAAAAAAATCAACCCAGTTATCGAATTCGTGATGTCCGACCGGTTCGCCGTCGCTGCCTTCATCGATGATCTGGGCGACAACGACCGGGCGGCCGTTGTTGGCGTCGGCCAAGGCCTGCAGCGTCTCCATCTCCGTCTTGCAGTAGTAGCACCAGAACGTCGAACAGTTGAGAACGACCACGTCGCCGAGATGGTCGTAAAGGTTCCAAGGGTCGCCGTACCGATCCGGCAGCGTAAAGTCCGGATTCTTGTCGCCGACCTCGTAGTCATCGGGACTTCCGCTGTTTTCGAAATCTTCGTTGTTCCAGACGTCGCCAGAGTCCGCGGCGGAATCGTCGTCGCTGGATTGTTCGTCGCCATCATTCTGGCCGTCGCCGTTTTCGTCGCCGTCGCTTTCACTGTCATCGTCGCCGGCAACGGGTATCGGCGCATCCGGTTCGTTATCGGTCGGCCCGTCGGGATCGCGATCGGGAGCGCTCTCCCCGCATGAACAATCCGCGCCAAACACGACCGCCAGGGCGAGCATCGCGATCAGAACCAGCCGGAGCGTCAACGGATTTTCGCGCATGGCCAGCCTTCGATCACTCCGCGAGCAGCAGATCGATCCAGTAGGTAAACGTACTCAGGTAGTTTCCGCTTGAACGGATCACCCCATCCGCGTCCATGATCCAGTAGAACGGGATGTATCCGTTGCCGACCGGCCCGCAAACGCCCCACTGAGGATCCTTCAAAACCGGTATCGTCAGGCCGTACGTTTCGACCCAGTCGTCGATGTTCGCATCCGTCGGAGGAAGACCGCGATTGTTCTCGGTGATGAGCTGCGCGATGACGACGGGCTGCGCGGCGTAGGTTTCGGATAGTTCCTGGAGCTTGGGTGTCTCCGTCTTGCAGGGTGGGCACCATGTTGCGGAGCAGTCCAGAAGAACGACGCTGCCGGACTGATCGGAAAGCGTCCAATCGGCGCCCTCCTGATCGACAAGCGTGAAGTCTGGCATGCGTTCGCCGACCTGGTATCCGAAAGGCGGAAGGTCGTCATCATCGTCCGCGGCATCATCATCGTCCGCGGTATCATCGTCGTCCGCGGCATCATCATCGTCCGTGTCGTCATCATCCGCGAGGTCATCGTCCACCGCGTCGTCATCGTTGACGTCGTCATCAACCTCGTCATCGTCGCCGGACGCATCGTCGTCTCCGCTGGAAACGGAGTCGTCATCGTCGCTGGTCGCGTCGTCGTCGTTGACGTCATCGTCGACATCGACGTCGTCGTCATCGTCGTCGGGCAGCGCGTCATCGTCATCGTCGCCGTTTGATCCGCTGCCGGAGCAGGAGAATCCGGTGCAAAAGACGATCGCCGCAAACATCAACGCGAGCAAAGCCCATCGACGCAACATCGCACGAACCTCTTGCCTGGCTTCCCGTCGGCGCCGCCGCATGTTCGAAAACGCCAATTCGTATCACATCGCCGATATCGCTGGGAAGATCTCCTTCAAGGTTACGGGCTGATTGAAATTCGACAACGCCTTGATTTCGCGACGCAAAGCGGCTAGACACAAGGAAATTGGCATCGATGTCCCTGCGGCGCCGCCGATGCGCCGAGGGCGCGCCCGGCGACGGGCGACTTGACGGAGGCCCCCATGCGTCGGATGACGACTGTGCTCGTGGTGTTGCTGGTCATGGCGGCGGTGGCTCTCGCCGGGGCGCCCAAAGCCGATGCGCAATCCACGCAGACCGTGGAAACGCTGATCGGCAAGGTGCTCGAGCGCTATACGCTTCCGACGAGTTTCGGAAACGTCTATTTCAATCAGCGCGACGTCAAACACCTGGTCCACGCGGCCGCCAAGCTCCGCCCCGTCGACCTCGGATCCTTCCAGACCGACCAGGCCAAGTGGGTGAAGGTGCGCGTCACGGGCTTCGACCGGGGCATGGTGACCTTCGTCATCTCGAGCACCTGATGCCGTGAGACAGCGGCCGCCCGAGGCGGCGCCCGGCGCGATCGATGCGCGCGGCGTCGCACCCTTCCCTAAGGCGGCGGCCGCATGATCGAATCGTTCCTCCTCGCTTACGCGGACGCGCTTCTTCCGCTTCTCGTCGCCCTGCCCGTGGCGGGCGCGGCGTGTTTTCTTTCAAGGCGTACCCCGCGCCGGCGAGATCGGCTGTTCGCGGCGTCGGGCCTGGTGGCCGCGGCCGCGTGCGTCGCAACGCTCGCCCTTGTCGCCTACCGCCGCTATGAGCTGCCGATGGGCGCGACGCAGCTTGTCGTACGCGCCGGCGAGTGGTTTTCCGTGCCGCCACTCGAGGTGACGTTCACGCTGCGCATGGATACCGCCGCGGCGATCGCTTGCGCCGTCGTCGCGGCATTCGCCCTGGGCACGCAGATCGTGCAATACGCGCGGCGCCAGGACTCGAGACTGCTTGGCGCGTACAGCCTCGCGACCGCCGCGATCCTGCTTTTTGTACTCGCGGACAATCTCGTGCCCGTCGCGGCGGCGCTCGTGCTGACCGGGCCGCTCGCGGCCGGCATCGCCCTGACGCGCCACACCGACCGGCCCGTCTCCGAGCGCATCGTGTTTCCGCTTTTCGTGCACGGCGTCGGCGACGGGCTCGTGCTCTTCGGCCTGTTTTTCGTGTACGCCGCGTTCGGCGCGTTTGACTACCGCGCGATCTCCGAGCAGATGGCCGATGCACCGGCGGCGCCGGCGCAGGCCGTGGCAGGCGTGCTGCTTCTGCTGGCGGGCGCGGGCATGCGCAGCGCGCCCGGCCTGTTCGAATCCGTGCTTCCGCTGCTCGGCGCGGGATATCTCGGCATGCGCCTTTGGCCGGTCGCCGGGCGGATTCCCCGCCCTTTGCTTATTGCCGGCGGCGCGTTGATCGTCGCGTTCGCGATCGCCAATCTCGCGCACGCGATCGGGACGCTGAAAGGTTTGTATGATCTCACCGCGCGCGCGCGCCAGCTCGGCCGCGTCATCTTCGCGGAGCTCATCGACGAGGGGTTCTTTCAGACGGTGACGCAGCGCGTGCCGAATGCCGTCGAGCGCGCCGCCGCGCTGCGTCACCGTCTGAAAG
>JAIOHV010000045.1 GCA_019912885.1 bacterium | reverse complement strand
GGCCTCGCGCTCGCGATGCTGCCGGACCAATTCGGGATCGCCGGGACCGATATGCTTTTCGGCGATCTCCACGAGCTTCGCGGGATCGAGCGGCTTTTTCAGCGCGCCGTCGGAGCGGGACTTGCGGAGCATCGGCCCGAGGGATCCGGTGGCGATGGAGGACACGAAATAAACCGCGGTGTCCCGCGAGCGATCCTTGATGCGATCGCAGACCTGCGGACCGTTCGTGCCGGGCATGAGCACATTGACGAACACGAGATCCGGTGCGAATTCGCGGAACAGGTCGAGTCCGTCCGCGGATTGCAGCGCGGTACGTACGACGTATCCCGCCTGCGCGAGCGCGTTCGTCATGCGCACGAGGTCGTTTTGTTCGAAGTCGATAATGAGGATGCTTGGCGCCACACCGCCTCCGCGAAACCGAATACGGTCCCCCGCGCGGGGAGTCCACAAGCTACAAGGGACGACCGGGGCCCGACAAGCCGTTCGCCGTCAATCCGCGAGAAACAGCCGCCGGCGCGGGGGATCAAATTCGAGCTGCAACTCGTCACCGCCAAACGCGATGACGATCTCCTCCGCGCCCCAGGGCGTTTGCGCGTACGGATTGTCGAAACGCGGATACGGCCCGAGGTCAACCGCGTCGCCGCCCGCGACGAATGGATCGTCCCAGCCGAAGGTGATGAGACCCTGCGTCGGCGAGTCGTAGCTCACATCCAGGTCGCCGTTAACCGAGACGGCCGCCGCGAGGATGTCGGTCTTGAAATCGGCGAACGAACCGAACTGGGCCGCGCGCCCGAACTCCATGATCCACACGTTGTTGAACGAGTCGGCGATCAGTTCGTATTCGGCTTCCGGTCCCGTATCGGCGAACGCCGGTGTCGTCCGTGACCACAGCGCGATGTAGCCATCGCCCTTTTTGCCAAAGATCCAGTTGCCGTTTTGCTCCCACTCGTCGAACGCGTTTTTCGGAAAGTAGGCGTGCGTGTAGTCCTTGAAGAGGATGTCCTCGAGGAAGTCGATCGTCTCGCGATCGTAGATCGCGACGAGCACATTTTCGATCTGCCCAATGCGCGGCAGCCATCCGCCGGTCCAGTCGCCGGCGGCGTAGTCGTCCTCCAGGCCACCGGGATAGGTGGTGAACACGGTGGCGTCGCGGTCGAGCGTGACGTTCCACATGTGCTGCTGCGCCGCCCAGTATCCCTTGTTGTAATCGACGCCGCTCGAGACCTGGCCGTCGGCCGTGCGCCAGGTGTAGGTGTTCACGCTTTCGAGCGTGGTGCCGTAGGCCATCGGCTCGACAAGGCGCGCGATCGGCTCCCAGATCGGCCAGAGCGCGAGCGGTTCGAGGAAATCGATGAACGAGAAATAGCCGTCCCACAGGTTCCACGCGTCGATCGTGGCGAGCGTACCCTGCACGACCTCCGGCGCGATGTAGGCGCTCATCGACCACCAGAACATCACGTCGTCGGGATCGTCGTAGGTCAGGCCGTAGTCCGGGCCGTCCAGCACGTCGATGCCCGTGCGCTGGCGGTTGAGAATCGGATAATTGTCGTCATTCGCCAGGCCCTCGAACACGAGAGGCGGCACGTAGTCGCTCGTGCAAGCGCCGCCGGCCGAAAAATGCGAGCCCGGGTTGTAGCCGCCGGTGCCGAACCACACGTATTGCAGCGTGCGCATGCTGTCGGAGCCGCGGCCCATGAGTTTGTCCTCGTAGGTGCGGCCGTGCGTCGTCGCGAGATAACCCCGATAGGAGTTGATCGCCATGTCGAACGCAAGCAGGTCGAGCAGGATCGCGGCCTTTTCGCGGATCGTTTCGTCCTCGGCGAAGTCGTAGAGATTCAAAAGCGCGGGAACGTCCTCGTTGTAATAGACGTTCGAATGCCACTCCGTCATGCCGATGGCAAAACGCATGTCCATCCAGTCGTGAAGGCGCGCCGTGGCCTTTTCGATGTGATCCGTTCCGGTGAGGCCGGCATTCGTGAAGGTCTCGTCTTCCCACATCTGCCCGGCGAGCAGTTCGAGCGCCAGGTAGAGGATCTCGTGGTTTTCCGACCAAAAGATCGTGGAGTCCGGCCCGCCCTCGTCCGGCCAGTATTTGAAACCGAGAAACGCGTCGGTGATGTCGCTTTGGAGTTGCGCGGGGAAATGCGGGCTGTCGGCGTAGAGGTACATCATGCGCATGATGCTCGTCAGCGAAAAATCGACGGTGTCCTCGCGCGCCCAGGCACGATCGAGCTGCGCCTCGACGGCGTCGATGTCCATCTCGCCGCCGATCGCAAGTCGGCAGACCTGGCCGTGGTTGTCGCCGTTCGGCGGCCCTTCGACGTCAAAGCAATCCTGCAACCAATCCTCACAGCGCGAGAGGAATCCGGCCGTCGGCTCGATCGCGTCGCCGGGATCGGTGTCGTCGTCGCCGGTGTCGTCGTCCGCGTCGTCGTCGTTGTCGTCGTCGGACGTGTCATCGTCCGCGTCGTCGTCATCGATATCGTCATCATCGGCGGTGTCGTCGTCGAAATTGTCATCGTCGCCGTTGGCGGTGTCGTCATCGACGGCCGGCAGATCGCCTGTTCCATCGTCGTCGTCATCGTCATCGCCGCAGGAGCACCCCACGGCAACGGCGGTCAAGGCGCACACGCAGGTCAGGAGCGCGAACAGGCGCGCCGAAGTGGCAAGGCGGATCGAGATCAAGCGGATTCCTCCCCGGGAAACGAATGGCCGGCGCGGGGTCGGGATTCGCGCGCCGCTATCGAGGTCATCAGTCTATCCGATGCCCGCGCCGAATGGACATCATCGACATCATGGCCATTATGGACATCCGGCGCGGCAAGAAAAGCGACGCCATTTCCCGCTTTGACCCAATGTCCGCGTTCGCGCCCGACCGGCCGCGGCACCGGCCGATTCCAGTGCGACGCGCGCGGGAAATGCTTTATCCGCGGGGGAATATCGCCACGGCACGATTCGGTCTTGTGACATTGCCCTGATCCGATTAAATACCTTGCATAAAGAATCCCGGTCCCTGGCCATGCGCCGTACGCAGGAGAATTCGTGTCCGACGCCACGCGTCCCAGCAAGCTGACCACCGAAGGCATCGGCCGCGCGCCGAATCGCGGCATGTTGCGCGCCGTCGGTTTTCACGATGACGATTTTTCGCGGCCGATCATCGGCATCGCGAACCTCTATTCCGACATCACGCCCTGCAACGCGCACATCGACCGGCTTGCGCTCAAGGCGCGCGAGGGCGTGCGGGCCGGCGGCGGCGTGCCGCAGGTGTTCGGCGCGCCGACGGCCTCCGACGGCATCATGATGGGGCATCAGGGCATGCGCTACAGCCTCGTCAGCCGCGAAGTGATCGCCGATTCGATCGAGGTCGTCGCCGCGGGCATGAACCACGACGGTGTGCTGACTTTCGGCGGCTGCGACAAGAACATGCCCGGGTGCGTCATGGCGATGGTGCGCATGAACAAGCCGGGGATCTTCGTCTACGGCGGCAGCATCCTTCCCGGCATCGGCGGTTCGGGCGAAGAGATCGACATCGTCTCCATCTTCGAGGCGGTCGGGCAGCGCATGGCCGGCACGATCGACGATGCGACGCTGCACGACATCGAGGTGTGCGCGTGCCCCGGCCCCGGCGCGTGCGGCGGCATGTACACCGCCAACACGATGGCGAGCGCGATCGAGGCGATGGGGATGTCGTTGCCCTACGACGCGAGCGGACCCGGCGTGTCCGCGGCCAAGGAACGCGAGGCGTTCCTCGCGGGCAAGCTCCTGCCGGCGCTCATCGACGAACAGATCCGCCCGCGCGATATCGTCACGAAACGTGCGATCGAAAACGCCTACACGCTCGTGCTCGCGCTCGGAGGATCGACGAATGCCATTCTTCACCTGCTCGCGATCGCGCGCGAGGCGGGCGTCGGGTTTTCGCTCGACGATTTCGACCGCCTGGGCGGCGGCGTGCCGCATCTGGCCGATCTCAAACCAGGCGGGCGCTGGGTGATGTGGGATCTGCACCGCGTCGGCGGCACGCCGGCGGTGATCCGCGCGCTGCTCGACGCGGGCTTGATGAATGGCGACGCGCCGACGGTGACCGGCAAAACCCTGGCGCAAAATCACGAGGGCGTGCGTTCGGTGTATGCGTGCGAGCAGGATGTCATCAGGCCGCTTGACAACCCGATGCACGCGACCGGGCACATTGTCGTGTTGCGCGGGAACCTCGCGCCTGACGGCGCGGTCGCGAAGATCGCCGGATTGAAGAAAACGTCGATCACCGGACCGGCGCGCGTTTATGACGGCGAAGAGGCGTGCTTCGCGGCGATCGAAAAGAATGAAATCGGCGCGGGGGACGTGGTGGTGATCCGCAACGAAGGGCCGGTCGGCGGGCCGGGGATGCGCGAAATGCTTGCGGTGACGGCGGCGCTTGTGGGCCGGGGACTCGGCGAAAGCGTGGGACTCATTACCGATGGACGTTTTTCCGGAGGCACGCACGGCCTGGTTGTGGGACATGTATGTCCGGAATCGGCGGAAGGCGGGCCGATCGCATTCGTAAAAAACGGAGACGAAATAACCATCGATGCCGGGAAAAAATCGTTACATCTCCATGTCTCGGACGACGAGATCGCCAAGCGCCGCTCCGCCTGGCGGAAACCCGTGGTCGAGACGCGCGGCGTCCTTGGCAAATACGCCCGCCTGGTGCATCCGGCGAGCGAGGGTGCGGTGACGATGATCGCGGATTAATGACTTTTGACGATTTTAGACCTTGCGAAAAGGGATCGGTTTAGGTTAGTCAATAGGCGTGCATTTTTTGGATAAGCGGAATTTTTCAAAATAAAGAAGGTGGCGCCCCATGAGTCCCCGAAAAAAGGATGGCCATTCCGTGAAAGCGATTTCGGGCAAAAAGGTGTTTACGACCGGCGAAGTCGCGCGATTGCTCGATATCAACATTAATACCGTGATCCGGTGGTTTGACGAAGGCATCATCAAGGGATTTCGCCTTCCGTTCAGCAATGACCGCCGCATTCCCATCAACAGCTTGCGCACCTTCATGATCGAACAGTCGATCCCGATGGATCTGCTCGAGCGGGAAACGCCGATGCGCCGCTCGCACGAGCGCCTGCGTTTCAAGTCGCCGTTGCGGTTTACGATCGCCAACGGCACGCAGTACGGCCCGTACCAGGGCGAGTTGGCGGATCTGTCGTACGGCGGCGCCCGCATCATGATGCACGGCAGCGCGACGCTTTCGATTCCGACCAAGGCGTATCGCCTGACGCTTGCGTTCGACGACGGCCCGCTTCAAGGCTCGAACCTTTCGGGCAACATTGTTCACTTGCACAGCGGCGACGCCGGACTCTCGCTCGGGCTCAAATTCGACGAGATTCCGCAGCTCGAGCGCGGCCGGTTGAAATCGGTTCTGGTCGACACACCGGAAAACTGACGACGACGCCGGAAGGCCGACAGACACGGAATGACGGAAAGGTCGTCGCGAGCCGCGACGGCCTTTTTTTGATTGCGGGGACGATCCGCTACGCGCCCTTGCCGATGGCGTCGGCGACGCGGTCGTATCCCGCGTCGCGAGCCGCGGCGAGAAGTTCGTTCGCGATGCGCACCGGCGCGCGCGGGCCGGCGTAGACGAAACTCGTATAAATCTGCACGAGCGACGCGCCGGCAAGGATGCGCTCGAAGGCGTCGCGCCCCGTTTCGATGCCGCCGGAGGCCACGAGTGTGACCTTGTCGCCCACCACGCGGCGCAGGATTCGAAGCACCTGCATCGAACGCGAGGCCAGCGGCGGGCCGGACAGCCCGCCCGCTCCGCATTTCGCGACGCGCTCGGCCGGTGTCGCGAGCCCGCCGCGCGCGATCGTCGTATTCGTCGCGATCAGCCCGTCGAGCGGAAAGTCGAGCGCGAATCGTCCGACCGCCTCCACGTCCTCGTCGGTCAGATCCGGCGCGATCTTGACGAGCAGCGGCAATCGCGACCTCTCGCCCGGACGCGCTTCGCCGGCCGCCTTGCGCACGGCGGTCATGATCTCCCGCAGCGCGTCGATCGCCTGCAGATCGCGCAGGCCGGGCGTGTTCGGCGAGCTGACGTTGACGACCAGATAGTCCGCGTGCGGCGCCAAAAGACGCGTGCTCGCGGCGTAATCCTCCGCCGCGCGCTCGGGCGGCGTCGCCTTCGATTTGCCGATGTTGATGCCGACCACGCCCGCGCCGCGGCGTGCGAATCGTTTCCCGACGGCCGCGGCGCCGGGGTTGTTGAAGCCCATGCGGTTGACGAGCGCGCGATCCGCGGGGAGGCGAAACAGGCGCGGCCGGGGATTGCCCGGCTGCGCCAGCGCAGTGACGGTACCGACCTCGACAAATCCAAACCCCAGACGCGCCAAGGGGCCATACGCGCTCGCGGCCTTGTCGAAACCTGCTGCCAGACCGACGGGTGTCGGGAAGTGCAGCCGCAGCGTATCGACGGCAAGCGCCTCGGTCGGCGCGCCCGACGCAAGGAGCCCTCGCGCGCCGGGGACCGCCGACGCGACTCGCAACGCCGCGACGGCGATCCCGTGCGCGGTTTCCGGCGGCAGCATCGCGAGGATCGGCCAGAAAATGCGGTAACTCATGGCGCGGCATTCTGGTTCGTGGCGCGCGGCGAAGCAATCGGCGAGGAGAAGCGCTTTTCTACGATCGCCGTACGGATTGTGATAGCCTTCCGTTTCGCCATTGTTTGCCGGTGATCCGACGCGAGGATGTGTATTGCGCCGCTCCTTCACGAGCATCGTCGCGAGACTCGCGAAAACGCACCGCGTGTTGTTCGCGTTCAGCGTCGCGCTGGCCGCGATGCCCGGTCTTGTCATCATCGAGGATTTCTTACTCGGGAAACGGCATACCTTGTACGTGCTCGACACGTTGATGGTGATTCCGCCGATGATTTCGGGCATGTTCTTCGGTGCGGTTTTCAACAATATCCCCTCGATCGGCCCGATCGACGCCGCGGTCGCCCGGATCGTGATCATGGCCGCGCTGTTGCTGTTTGTCGTCGTCGCGACCTTTCTGCCGCGCATGGTTGCGGCCGGCTTTTTTCGTGCCGTCGACAACGTTCTGGTCCTGACGTTCTCGACGCTCGGCCTGGGACTCTGGTTCCTGGCTTGCGCGTGGTTCGCGTGGGCGGCGCTCGTATTCGGATTGGCGTGGTTCGCCGGCATGGCGACCATCGTTCATCATCGCGTCGCCCGGCGTGCGTTTGTCGTTCCGCTGGTGGTGTTCGGGCTGTTTTCCCCGATCGCGGACCGCGCCCTTCTGCGCGCCGCGGCGGTCGACGCCAATCCCCAGAAAATTTCCGGGATCGCGTGCTACGACTTCGTCGTCACCAGGTCCGGCGAGACGCTCGTGCTGCGCCGCGACAGTCGGCATCCGGTCTATTTCGACGGACGGTCCTGGACGAAACGCGGGGACATGACTCCGGCGGAAAACGCCGAGCTCGGCTCGGACGGCCAGACTATTTACATCGCCAACAGCGCATCCGAGAACGACGAGCCGAGGCTGACGATATTTCGATACGGCGAGGCGACCGACCACGTCCCGGAGCCCGGATGCCAGACGCCGATGACGCTCACCGTTGACGAGCCGGGCCGGCGCATCTTCATGACTTGTGAAGGGGGTCAACTGGTCACGTACAATCTGGCGGACGATACCTGGCGAATGATCGGGCTTCCCTGGCTCGTGTACGGCGTCGGTCACGCGCCTGGCGACGATCGCGTTTATTATTCCACGCTGATTCTGGGGGGGTACGTGGGCGTCGTATCCGCCGAGCGACAGATCGTGCTCGCGCAGCAGTACGTCGGCCTCCTGACGCAGGACATCGCGGTGGACGAAATCACGGGTCTGGTCTGGCTTGCCCTGCCGGCGTCTCGCGACATGGCGGTCTTCGATCGGGATCTTCGCATCGTCGATCGCGTGCGTGTCGGCGGCGGGGCGCGCAAACTCGCCATCGACCGTGAACATCGCCTGCTTTTCGTCGGCCATTACCACGCCGGCATCGTCACCGTCCTTGATCTCGATACCCGGGAGGTGGTCGAACGCGCGAAGATCGGCTTGCCCGGGCAATATTTTCGCAGCAATGGAATCGCCATCGGGCCGGGCGGCTGGATCGAGCTTGCCGACCTGACCGGCGCGTGGCGCCTTGATTTCAAGCCCCTTCTCGAACGCCTCGAAAAATCCACAACAGCGCCTCCGCCATGAGCCGGTCGCATGGCGCGCGTTGCGAGGCTCCATCGGAGACGTGGTCGCGACCCTCGCCGAAATGCGATGGAGCTGCCTTGCTTGACCGTTTTCCGCGACGGGTGATTTAATCCGCTTACCCGTCTTATTTCGTTTTGCGACCGGTTCGGCGCCGGCCAGGGCTGGGGCCCTTACCGCGAGAGACCATGCTTATGAAGCGATTGCTTCTGGTCCAGCCGCCCCCCATGCACGCACCGGGCACATCCGGGCGGACACACGCGGAGATTCCGATGGGCGAGGTCTTTCGCCGTCTGGGGTTCGGTGTGCAACGTCGGCGGCCCGCCGCGCCGCCAACGTCACCCGGCGCCGTCCGTTTCGAGTGACCGTCACCGACGATCGCCCGTTCTGGTGTCATGTCGATGTCGACAGCCTGGAGTCGATCTACGAGTTCCGGCGGCGTCACCGCCCGCCGGAATGCGACCGGTTTTTCGAAACCGGAATCACCGGCGCGATTGAGTTTTTCGCCTCCCGGAATATCACCGCCACGTTTTTCATCGTCGCGCGGGATCTCGGCGATCCGTTCAAGCGCCGTGTGATCGAGCAGGCGCGCGACGCCGGACATCGCATCGCGAGCCACAGCATGAACCATGCGCTGCTGGCCGGCCTGGCCATGCGGGACAGGCGAGAGGAGATCGCGGGGTCCAGGGCGCGCATCGAGGATGCGCTCGGCGTCCCCGTGCGCGGATTTCGTTTTCCGGGCTACTCCCTCGACCGCGAGTCGCTGGAAATCGTGCGGGACGCGGGTTACGACTATGACTCGTCGATGTTCGCGAACAAGCGGTTTTGCCGGCGGATGGGATTCGCGCATGTGTCGTACGTTCCGTTCGAACCTTTTGAGGGTGTGGATTTCATCGAATTCCCGCTTCCGCGCGTCGGGTCGTTTCTGCCGCCATTTCACCCCTGCTATGCTTTTTATCTTTCGCGCGCCTACTTTGATCGCTCATTCGCCTGGTTCGCCCGGCGCGCGTCGAGCATGACGCTGCTGTTTCACCTGACCGATTTCGCCGAGCCTGCAATCGCGCACCAGACTCCGGACATGCGTTTTTACGCCAACGGTTTCATTTCGGTCGCCGCCAAGTCGCGCTTTCTTACGCGCCTGATCGAAACAGTGCGAACCCGGTATGCAAGCGCGGTGACGGAGGACTGGATCGACCGAAGGCGGCTGGACCTGGCTCGATAAGGCGGTCATATCGAGACGAGCTGCGCGAGACGCCGCGCGCCCGCCGCGAACACGCGCCCCAGTCGCGCGGGCGAGGTCGCCTCGCGACGAAGCGTCCGCCACACGTAGCCTGGGCGCAGGTACATTGACAGAAGCATCGAGCGCCGCATCCTGACGAGATCGGCGTGCGAGAGCGTTCGCGTGCGAACGGGCGAGTCGGAGTATCCCCGATCGCTGATCGCCGATTCGACAAGGCCCTCGTCGATCGCCTGGTCGCGAAACTCGGTATTCGGAATGGGAAACGCGATGTTGAAGTCGGTGAAATCCGGACGGAGTTCGCGCGCGAAGCGGAAGGTATCCGCGATCGACTCCTTCGTGTCCCACGGCAGGCCGATGACGAAAAACGCGTGCGTGCGAATGCCGACGCGTTTGCAAAGCGCGATGCCCGCCCGGACCTGCGCGGCGCTGAGGTTTTTCTGCATACGGCGCAGATGCTCGTCGTTACCGCTTTCAATGCCGAAACCAAGCGAATAACAGCCGGCGTCTTTCATCGCGCGCAACATCCCTTCGTCGACAGAATCAAGACGCGTGCTTGCCGCCCAGGCGATATCAAGACCGGATTCCCGGATCCGCCGCGAAAAGTTCATCACCCACGGCCGGTCCAAGGTGAATGTGTCGGCCTCGAAAAGAAACTCGCGAATGCCGAAGTCCCGGACGCAGGAAGCGATTTCGTCGAGTACGGCCTCCACGGGACGTTGCTGAAGGCGACCTCCGGACAAGGTGTGCGCCGGGCAAAACACGCACTTGAACGGGCAACCGCGGCTCGTCTCGACGATCGTCATCCGTCGGCCGCTGAGAGGCGAACGGTAGAGATCGTTTCGGAACAGATCGCGCGCCGGCGGCGGATGGCACGAGAAATCGATCCGCTCCCGGCGCAACGGGTTGACGCGGATCTCGCTATCCCGCCGAAAGGCCAGGCCGTGGATGTCGGCCGGATCGACGCCGCTTCCGAGGTCAAACAGTCCGCGATCCGCCTCGCTGCGCAGGACGGCGTCCACGGCGGGGTGCGCCTCAAGAAATGACGCGGCGTTTTCGGCGAAGATGGATGTCAGCGCCAGCGTCGCGATCGCGGGATGCCGCTCGCGGGCCAACACGAACGCGCGATAGTCGCCTGCGATCGTGGGCGCCGAAGCCTGGACGACGAGCAGATCGACCGGCGCCGTCAGCTCGTCGAGAAAATCGGCCCACCCGCCCCGCTCGGCGGGGAAATCCCGAAGGCGCACGGAAACGCCCGCCTCGCGCAGAAACGCGGCGGCGTAAGCGAGCCCCAGCGGCGGCAGGACGACCCGGACGGTCTGTTCTTCGACGCGGTTCTGGCAGCGATCATCACGACG
The DNA here is from genome assembly GCA_019912885.1 of bacterium. Lineage (NCBI taxonomy): Bacteria > bacterium. The sequence continues at coordinate 35,352 of JAIOHV010000045.1, read as the reverse complement.
ATAAAGGCCGGTCGGCGGAACGACGAGCAACGCATCGGCAAAACGCCGGGGCATCGCGCTCGCGGATCGGTTAACCGCCCCGGCAAACGCGCCCGCGTCGAAACTGGATTGCGTATTCGAATCCACGCCGCTTCCTTGGCATTTGAAAGATCGTATCGTCGCTCCCTCGGACGCACAAGGCGATAGGGGCGCGCGCGTCCCCGGCGGTCGGTCTATCGGAAAGGGAGTTTGACGACCGCGAACCAGAACGACTCAATCGCATGCACGATGCGCGTGAAGGAATGGAGGTCAACGGGCTTGGTGATGAAGCAGTTGGCGTGCAGGTCGTAGCTCTTGAGGATATCGGCCTCGGCGTCGGACGACGTGAGGATGACGACCGGGATCATGTGCAGTGTCGGCGATCCCTTGATCTCCGCCAGCACCTCCTTGCCGTGTTTTCGCGGCAGGTTGAGGTCGAGCAGGATCAGATCCGGCCGCGGCGCGTATTCGTAGGGCGGCTCGCGATTCAGGAATTTCAGCGCCTCCTCGCCGTCCGGCGCGACGGAGAGATTGTTGCTGATCTTGCTCGCGGACAGGCTTTCGCGCGTCAGGTCCACGTCCGCGGGGTTGTCCTCGACAAGCAGGATTTCGATCGGGGCGCTCACCATGCGGGCCTACCTTTCTGCGTCCGGCGCGGGCAGCGTGAAATGAAACGCCGTTCCCTCTCCCGGGGTCGATTCCACCCAGATTTTCCCATCATGCCGTTCCACGATCTTTTTGGCGATGGCAAGGCCGATGCCGCTGCCCGGATAATCTCCGCGGCTATGCAGGCGCTGGAACACGCCGAAGATTTTTTCCAGATGCTCCGCCGCGATGCCGATGCCGTTGTCCTTGACCGTGAATTCGAAGTGGCCGTCACCCGGCGAAGCGGCGACGTGCACGCGCGGCGCCTCGTCGCGGCGGAATTTGATCGCATTGCCGATCAGGTTCTGGAAAAGCTGCACGAGTTGCTCGCGATCGGCCACGACATCCGGCAGGTCGTCGTGCGTCACTCGGGCACCCGATTCCTGGATCGCGCCGGCCAGATTCTCGAGCGCGCGATCGACCACGACCGATGTGTTGACGCGCTCCGGCGGCCGCGCGCGCGTTCCGACGCGAGAGAAACTCAGCAAGTCGTTGATAAGCTGCTGCATGCGTTTGGAGCCGTCCACCGCGTAGCGGATGTACTGATCGGCCTTTTCGTCGAGCTGCCCCTCGTAACGTTGGGCCAGCAGTTGCGTGTAGCTTGCGACCATCCGCAGCGGCTCCTGCATGTCGTGCGACGCCGCGTAGGCGAACTGCTCCAGGTCGCGGTTCGACGCCGCGAGCTCCTCGGTGCGTTTTCGCAATTCGGCGTCAGCCATCTTGCGTTCGGTGATGTCCTCCGAGATGCCAAGCAGAAACAAAGGCCGCCCGGTTTCGGTCTTGATCGGGATCTTCTTGGTATGCAGCCAGCGCTCGCCTTTCAGGCGCGTCTGGATCGGCTCTTCGGGAATGTCGAGAATGCGTTCGCCAAGGAGAACCTGGCGGTCCTTGTTCGTGAAGAATTCGGCCTGATCCTTGGGAAAGAAGTCGAAGTCGGTCTTGCCGATCAGTTCGCGGCGATCGAATCCCAGCAGCTCCTCGCCGGCCTTGTTGAAACGCACGAAACGCAGCTTCTTGGCGTCCTTGATGAAGATCATGTCGGGGATGTTCTCGATGATCGACTCGAGGAACAGGTTGTTGCGCCACAGGTCGCGTTCGGCGCGCACCTTGGCGGTGACGTCCACCATGCTGCCGACGGCGTGGACGGTGTTGTCGCGCTCGCGGTAGAGCGTGACGGTGGTGATGATCTCCACGGTATTTTCGCGCAACGTGCCGCGCGGCGCCTGCGTGCGAAAGCTCGTCTCCCCGCGCGCGAACGCCGCCAGTTGCTCGCGCAGCGAGGGATAGGCCACGGGCGTCATGACCTTGTCGAGCGAGGCGAGCAGCTCTTCCTTGGAGGCGGCCTCGAACAGCGTGAGCGCGGCGGCGTTCACATCGAGCACGCGGATCCGTGAAAGGACATCCCGAAGTTCGATCTCGTGCTTTTCATAATACCCCGCGACGTCGATGACGCCGGTCGCGCGGAGCTTCTCGATTTCCTTGAAGACGTCGGTGAAATCCTCCTCGAAGATCGCGACGCCGGTGGCCTCGTAGATCGTCCGGTACCGCGATTCCGCGACGCGCGCTTCTTCCTCGCGTTGAATGCGGTCGCTCACGTCGGTGAACATCACGGCGACGCGGTTTTTGGGAAGCGGAACGATGGCCGCGTCGTAGGTTCCCTCCGGCGAGCCGGCGTGCCGGTAGGGAATCAGGCCGATCTGCAGGGCGCGCCCCGTGCGGATCGCCTCGACGCACTTCCGGGGCAGCACGGTTTCAAACACGTTGGGGAATTGGTCCGCGAGCCGTTTCCCTTCGAGATCCTCGGGAACGTAGGAGCGCGCGATCTTCCGCCCGGCAGGATTGAACCCGAGCATGACAAGCGAGGCGGCGTCATCGGGATTCGGAAGCTCCAGGATGACGATGCCGATCGGCAGCTCCTGGAAGAGCGTCTGGTAAAGCTCCAGCAGTTGCGAGGTCGTCGGAGATGGATTCTCGTTCGTCGACATGCGTCTCCGCTGGGCATTTGGCCAAATTCGCGGGGTTACGTTGCCCAGCAGCAGTAGCGGCGTCAAGGGGAATCGGGTCGACGCCCATCAAACCATGAGCCGTCGCCGTCGAGAAGCCCACGAAAATCGCGCAAATCGTTTGACGGCACGCCGCGCGCCGCCGTCAGCGAAAAGAGACCCTAATAGGGGACAGTCACCTATTTTTTTCTTGACCCTCCCTGCGATCCGTCGCAGCATCGCGCCATGCCCCGTCTCGCGCGCATCGTCATCGAAGGCTTGCCGCACCACGTCACGCAGCGCGGCAACAACCGGCAGGACGTTTTTTTCACGGACGCCGACCGCGAGATTTATCTCGACCTGCTACGCGCGGAGACGCGGCGCTTCGGCGTCGCGGTCATGGGCTACTGCCTGATGACGAACCACGTCCACCTGATCGTCATACCCGAGAACGCCGCCGGCCTGGCGAAAGCGATGGGCCGCACGCACTATCGTTACGCCATGACGATCAATCGTCTGCATGGGCGAACCGGCCACATTTGGCAAAACCGCTTTTTTTCGTGCCCGCTCGACCGCCCGCACGCGTGGGCGGCGCTGCGTTACGTGGAACGCAATCCCGTCCGCGCGAAGATGACGCGCGTCCCGTGGACGTATCCGTGGTCGAGCGCGAACGCGCATTGCGAGGGCGAGGATCCGCGCCACGTGCTTGACTTCGACGAATGGGCGCGCCGATCCGCCGGTAGCGACTGGAAGGCGTGGCTGACCGAACACGACGACCCCGAACTCATTGCGAAGATGCGCCTGAGCACGCACACCGGACGACCCCTCGCGTCCGATTCCCTTCTCTCCAAAATCGAATCCACCCTCAACCGACGATTACGCCCGCTGCCCGTCGGAAGACCGAAGGGCGGCCCCAATAAATAGGTGACTGTCCCCTATATTCCCGGTGCTTTTTCATGAATTGCCCCCCTTCGGTCATCGTATTTTCGTACGGGTGGTTGAACTCTATAAAATATTAGTCCATGAGTACGTCCCGTCGCGACGTGCCGGCCAAGAGTGTCAATCGCAATGGCGCCGAAGCCGCTCGCAGCACAGTCAAGCGGCTCAACACTCCATGCCGTAAGGTCATCGCTAACTACACGTATCGCACAATTTTGTTGGATGGTATTATAAAACGTCCCTGTATAGATATAGACAACATCATTAGCATCGAGAGCAATATAGCCGTACGATGACTTGCCGATCAAAGGTTCGAGGTAATCGGATGACCACGAGCCGTCCACATTGTTTGCGTAATATATAGATCGCTTGGGGCCACTCGCGTCATAAATCGCTGAATGAGCGTAGCCCTGCGAATCCAGTGCGATCGTCGCGTATCCATCGTTGTTTCCGACATCGAGAATGTGTTGCTCCGTCCAGCCGCCATCGCGATCCGTTGCATAATAGAAACTCGTGTCGCGGCGGTAGACAATATGTATATCATTATCGGGTCCGATAACCATATCCGCCCCCGACGTGACTCCGGGAAAAATCGGTTCGGCGGTCCAGGCGTCCCCGATACGCCTCCCAATTTGAAGCATGCCCGATCCGTCCGGTTGCAGCGCGACCGGCGTATCGTCGCTCAACAAGTCGAGTTTTACGGAGTAGTACGAAGTAATTTCGATCGACCAGTCGTCAACTCCGATACGTTTTGCGTAGTAAGGAAGGAGATTGGTTTGATCCCAAAAAATGATATGCGGGCGATTGGTGGAATCCACCGCGATATCCGGATAGGCATCGTGTGATACAATTTCCAGGTCGGCAATAAACTCCTGGCGCCATTGCCCCCCGACATTCGTCACATACCTCAAGCCGGCGCGGAAATTCCACGCACGAGAGTAAAGCAGGTGAAGGGAATCGTCCGGGCCGAGATCGAATGCCTCGTCGTCAACGTTCCCGTCGAAAATCCTCGAAGAAACACTCTTGATGCCGTCCGTATGCACCCAGTTCATGGACGCCCTCTCGTCGGAGACCAAAGACGCCGTCACGTAAGAATTGGCGCAATATTTCGCTCGCGTGACCCAGCCTTCGCCATCGGGGGAGTAAACCGGATCGACAACCCAGGCCGCGCCTTCCTGCCGAGCGCGCCGGAACGTATTGACGCCGTCGCCCCAGGAAAAAAACGCCGTTGCGACGCCCTGCGCGTCAAACCCTACGGAATTGTAATAGGTGTACCCCAAAGGCGGGCCGATCAGGAAATACGACCAGGTGCCCGCGTCCTTTTCCGCGATGCGCGGCGCGAACGTCGTCAGGAATCCGACGCCCTGGTAGGAAACGTAGGCGTGCCCGGCCGATTCCGCTGCGATTTCGGGCTGAAAAAAACCCGAGAAGACCCCGATGCTTTCAAAAATAAAGCCGGCGTCGCCGGTCTTGGACGCATAGATCAGGCCCGGGAAAGCCCACGGAACCGAATAGCCCACCTCCGACACCAGGTGAACGCTGCCGTCCGGTGCGACGTCCAGGGCCGTTTCGTAGCCGACGTCGATACCGATGTCGTTCGCGTCGAATACGATTTCCGTTTCCCACGTCCCGGCGACACGATGCCCGTAACGCACCGAATCCTCATCCCCGTTTCTCCACGCCATGTGGGGTATACCGTCCGGGCGAAGCGCGATGGCGTTTTGCGTGTTGCGGTAACCGATATCGACATAAGGGCCAATAATAGCCATCGCGTCGACGACCTCGATCGTCCACGCATCGCCGGGCGCACCCGTCGCATAGCGAACCTCGCGGTTCCAGGTGTCGGTGTACGCAATGTGAAAAACGTCGTGTTCGTCGATCGTCATGCGCGGCCAGGCGGACATGAACGCGACGCGCTCCCAAGTCCAGTCCGTCGGACGCACCTGCCCTGTCGCGATGATGTCCGCCGCCAGCGAATAGACGCGCAGATCGCGGCCGTAAGACGCGACGATGTGGACGCTACCGTGCGAATCGACCACAACGTCGCCTTCGAGGTACCGGACGCCGCTGCTGGTGATAACGCAGATCTCCGTGCCGTCATCGGAGACAAACGAATCTGGACAGCCCGGCTGAAACGGCGAAAGCTCCGTCAAGCCAAGATCGACGACATCGTCCGGTAGCTCAACGCAATTCTCCGCGAGGTCTTCGTCGTACGGGCGGGCAGCCGTGTCGTCGTCCGCGCTGTCGTCGTCGAACGTGTCATCGTCGGCGTCGTCGTCGGAATCGTCGTCCGCGTCGTCGTCGGGAACCGAATCGTCGTCATCCCTCGTGTCGTCGTCCGGCGCGGAATCGTCATCATCGGCCGCATCATCGTCCGCGATCCCGTCGCCGGTCGAGTCGTCATCGTCGCCGCACGAGCAGCCGGGGACCGTGAGGAGAAGCGGGAGGGAGAGGAGAAGGAGGAGCGCGAAAAACGCAGGGAAGCGGCTCGCGGTTTTTCCCCGCGAATCGGATCGCACGGAATTGCCGGCGACGCGCATAAACCCCACCCCGATTCGTAAAGCGAATATGATCCTACGGTACGCGTAGTAGCAAGCGAGACATTGCCGGCGAATGCGGCGAAGCTCATAACCGTCAATCATATCTCCAATCTCAATGAAATGACTCGCGATGTCCCGCGTGATCGGCAATTCGGTTCCTCGCCGATTCCGTAAGGGCCGTTCACCCCACGAAAACCACGCAAATCGTTTGACGGAGCGTTCCCGGCGGCGGGATCATGTACGCGCGGGAGCGTCGTTTGGGGGACGGCGATTTGCGCCGCGACGCAAGGGGGTTTTCCGATGGCCAGACCGACCTGGAAGGGCCACCTATCGTTCGGGCTCGTCAACGTTCCGGTCGCGCTTTTTCCGGCCGAGGAGCGCTCGGAACTGTCGTTTCACATGGTCGATTCGCGCAACCGCGCGCGCGTGCGTTACGAGCGCGTCAACGCGGAAACCGGCGAGGAAGTGCCCTGGGAAGACATCGTCAAGGCGTACGAATACGAGGAAGGCGAATACGTCCTGCTCGACGACGAGGATTTCAAGCGGGCGGCTCTGGAATCATCGCAGACGATCGAGATCGAGGATTTCGTCGACCGCGAGTCGATTCCGATCGTCTATTTCGACAAGCCCTACTACCTCGTGCCGGGCAAGAAGGCCGAGAAGGCGTACGCGATCCTGCGCGAGGCGATCCGCCGTTCGGGCAAGGTGGGCATCGCGAAGGTCGTCATCCGCACGCGCCAGCACCTTTCCGCCGTGGGCGTGGAAGGCGACATGATTGTGCTGGAGCTGCTGCGTTTCCATGAGGAGATCCGCGACCCGAAAGACTACGACGTGCCGCACGAAAAGCTCGAAGCGCTGAAGATCACGAAAAAGGAGATCGACCTCGCGCAAAAGCTCGTCGACGCGATGAGCGCGGATTGGGAGCCGGAGAAGTACCACGACGAATACCGCGACAAGCTGGTCGCGTGGATCGAGAAGAAAGCCAAATCCGGCGGCAAGGTTCCCCCGCCGATCGCGGAGAAGGAAGAGGCGCCGGGGGCCAAGGTCATCGACATGATGGAGCTGCTCAACAAGTCGGTGAAGGAATCCGCGAAGAAGAAAAAGGCCAAAAGCCCGCCGCCAAAACAGCCACAGCGCGCGCGCCGGGCGCCGTAGCGGGGCGCGACGAATCCCCCTCCCGAAAGGCGACGTCGGATGGAACTTCGGGAATACGAAAAAAAGCGCGACTTCCGCAAAACCTCCGAGCCGCGCGGGCAGGTGCAAACGAGCCGGTCCGGGCGCCTTTTTGTCGTGCAGAAGCATGACGCCTCGCGGCTGCATTTCGATTTTCGCCTCGAGCACGACGGCGTGCTGTTGAGCTTTGCAATCCCGAAAGGCCCGAGCCTTGACCCGGGCGAGAAGCGCCTTGCGGTGCGCGTCGAGGATCACCCCGTCAAGTACGGCGATTTCGAGGGCGTCATCCCCGAGAAGGAATACGGCGGCGGCACGGTGATGCTGTGGGATCGCGGCACGTGGGAGCCCCTGAACGATCCGGACGAGGGCCTGAAAAACGGCGATCTCAAATTCCGTCTCGATGGCGAGCGCCTCGCCGGCGCGTTCGCGCTCGTCCGCATGAAACGCGGCGACGGAGACGGCTGGCTGCTCATCAAAAAGAACGACGAGGCGGCGACGAAAAAGGACATCCTCAAATCCGCGGACACGAGCGTAACGACCGGGCGTTCCATGACCGAAATCGCGGCCGACGCCGATCGCGTCTGGGGCCCGGAAGGCGAGGAGAAGGCCAGGCCCGAATCGATCGCGCCGAAGAAAAAAGCCCGCGTCGCCTCCGGCGCGAAAAAGTCCGCCCGCCCCGCCCTCTCGAGGATGAAGGGCGCGAAAAAGGCGTCGATGCCGAAAGATGCGCGCCCGCAGCTCGCGACGCTCGTGGACGAGGCGCCGGCGGGCGCCGGGTGGATCCACGAGATCAAATACGACGGCTACCGCGCGATCGCGCGGATCGAGCGCGGCAAGGCGAGGCTCGTCAGCCGCAGCGGCAAGGATCAGACGAAAAAGTTCTCGCCCATCGCGGATGCGCTTGCCGACATCGACGTGAAGGACGCGGTGCTCGACGGCGAGGTCGTCGTGCTGCTCCCCGACGGGCGCACAAGCTTTCAGGCCCTGCAGAACGTGCTGTCCGGCGTCGATGCCGGGCGGCTCGTGTATTTTGTTTTCGACGCGCTCCACCTTGACGGATACGACCTCACCGGCGCGCCGCTTTCCGAGCGCAAACGCGCGCTCGCCGCGATCGTGCCGCCATCAGACTCAAACGCGATCGTGCGTTTCGGAGGTCACATCGAGGGACAGGGCGGCGCCGTGTACGACAATGCGTGCCGGCTTGGCCTGGAGGGCATCGTCAGCAAGCGCGCCGATGCGTCCTACGCCGCGGGCAAGCGCACGCGCACGTGGGTGAAGGTCAAGTGCACGCACCGGCAGGAGTTCGTCATCGGCGGTTTCACCGAGCCCGGCGGATCGCGCCAGGGCTTCGGCGCCTTGCTCGTCGGCTATCACAACGACGGCGGCGATCTGGTATACGCCGGGCGCGTCGGCACGGGATTCGACGACAAGACGCTGAAGAATCTCGCCTCGACGCTGTCGAATATCGAGCGCAAGACCTCTCCGTTCGCGGGCGAGCTTTCGCGCGCGGACAAAAAGGGGGCGCATTTCGTGACGCCGAATCTCGTCGCCGAGGTGGCGTTCACGGAGTGGACGAAGGACGGCGTCCTTCGCCATCCGTCATATCAGGGTCTTCGCGCGGATAAAAGCGCGGCCGACGTGGTGCGCGAGGAACCGGAGCGAATCGCCGCCGCCGCATCAAAATCGGACCGCCCACCGCCGCGCGAGCGATCGAAAGGCTCGAATGACGCGACCGTCGCGGGCATACGCATCACGCACCCGGATCGCGTTGTGTATCCCGACGCCGGCCTGAACAAGCGCGCCATCGCGGAATATTACGAACGCGTCGCGCCCGCGATGCTAGCGCATCTCGCGAACCGTCCGCTGACTTTCCTGCGCGCTCCGTCCGGTGTTGATGACGGCACGTTTTTCCAGAAGCATTTCGGCGACGATCCGCCGCCCCATACGAAGGTGGTGCCGATCCGCGAAAAGGACGGCACGGGAAATTATCTCGTCGTCGCGGATGCGCGCGGCCTGGTGTCGCTCGTGCAATACGGCGTGCTGGAATTTCACGCGTGGGGCTGCCGCGCGGATCGCATCGAGAGCCCGGACCGGTTGATCTTCGATCTCGACCCCGCGCCCGACGTGGAATGGAAGGCGGTGACGCACGCGGCCCTGATGTTGCGCGAGGTGTTCGCGGATCTTGGGCTTAAGAGTTTCGCGAAAACGTCCGGCGGCAAGGGGCTGCACGTCGTCGTGCCGATCGAGCGGCGAAGCGGCTGGGACGAGGCCAAGGACTTCGCGCGCGCGATCGCCGAGCGCGTCGCGAAAAACGAGTCCGATCGCTACGTGGCGACGATGAGCAAGAAAAAGCGCGAGGGGAAAATCTTCATCGACTACCTTCGCAACGCGCGCGGCCAGACCGCCGTGGCGCCTTACTCCTTGCGCGCGCGTGCCGGCGCTCCGATCTCCGCCCCCGTCACCTGGGACGAGGTCGAAGACGGCATTCGCGGCGACGCGATCACGCTGGCGGATATCGGCAAACGGCTTCGTCGCGCGGACCCGTGGGCGGGCATCGAATCGATCCGGCAATCGATCACGAAGAAGGCGTTGGGCGCGCTCGGCTTGTCCTGACGCCGCTCACGCGGCGCGACGAGCCTTTTCCGCGCGGGGCGGGTTTCTTTTTTCGGACCGTGCTCGAAAGCGTCGTCCCTGCCGCCCAATCTCCGTATATCTCTTTCAGCTCTTTCCACGCGGGATGAAGCGGGCACGGATTTTTTTCGTCGCAGGCCTTGAATCCAAAAGCGCAGTGCGTCGGGTCCATCGTGAAGTGCGTCGCGTCCAGGATCTCGGTGAAACTGATCGACTTCGTGGGGCGCGCCAGCACAAACCCGCCGTGATGCCCCTTGCGCGCGGACACGAGGCCGGCGACGACAAGCGAACGCATGACCTTCGACAGGAAGCGTCGCGGGATGGCGGACACCTCCGCGAGATCCCGCGAGTTGATGGATTCGCCCGGCGGCAGGGCGGCGAGGCACGCCATCGCGCGCAAGGCGTACTGACTTGTTTGCGGCAGCAGCATTTCCCTCTCCCCGAAATTTTCGAGACGGTTCGCGATGATGAATGCGAGCAATCTCGCACACCGTTGCCGCATGCGCCACGGTTCACGCGATCTTGCCGGCTTGCGGCGGCGCCATCTTGCCGCGCACTTGATCCAGGTCAATTTTCGACTCAATAGACTAAAATGTCTATTGACTTCGCCGGGGCGTATCGTAAAACCTGCCGCTCATGAGTCCGCGGACTTTCCCCACCGCCGAAACCGGCAACACGATGGCGCGACGCTGGTTGACGGTCTCCGTATTCAGCCTCGTTCTGGCGGGCCTGTTTTCGATCGTGCTCGTCATCGGCCGCACGCCGCCGCTTGATCGGTATCTGCCCGACGCGGACCTGTTCAAGCGTTCGCTCGTCGTCCACGTGAATCTGGCGTTCGTTGTGTGGTTCTACGCATTCCTCGGCACCCTTTCGTCCGTCGTGGCTTCACCCGGGCCGCGTAAGACGTTTACCCATGCCGGGCCGGCGGCCGCGGTCGCCGGCATTTTTCTGATCGTGGCCGTGCCATTTGTCACATGGGCGCCGCCGGTTTTGTCGAACTACGTCCCGGTCGTTGACCATCCCGCGTTTCTGTTTGGCCTGGCCTTGTTTGGCGCGTCGCTCCTGCCGGGTTTCGCGGCGCTGTTTCGCCGAAACGCCACGTCTTGCCGCGAGACGTGCGTTCCGCGGGCCACGGCGCACGGCGTCCGCGCGGCGGCGATCGCGTTCGTGCTGGCGATCGCGACGTTCGCCGCGGCCGCACTTGCCATGCCGGCCGGAATGCCTGCGGACGCGCGGTACGAGATCGTTTTCTGGGGCGGCGGGCACGTCTTGCAGTTCGCGAACGTCGCTGCGATGACGGCGTGCTGGTTCCTGCTTCTTGGCGCCGCGCTGGGACGCGAGCCGATCGGCGGGCGCACTGCGCGGGCGTTGTACGCCGTGTTCCTTCTGCCGCTCGTCCTTGCGCCTTATGCGGCGTACCACGGAATTCAGACGGGATCGTACCGGTTCGCGTTCACGCGGCTGATGCAGTTCGGCATCTTTCCCGTGGTGATGGCGATCCTCGCGCTGTGCGTGCGCGCCATCGTTCGCGAACGTCGCAACGGCCTTGACCTTCGCGGCGCGTGGCGGTCCCCCTGGCTGCCCGGATTCGCGGCGAGCGCCGCGCTTTCCGTGGCGGGCTTTGCGTTCGGCGCGGCCATCAAGGGCTCCAATACCGTCATCCCCGCGCACTACCACGCGTCGATCGGCGCGGTGACGGTGGCGTTCATGTCCGCGTCGTATCTTTTCGTTCATCGATGGGGATACCTGCCCGACCGCGCGTCGGTGCGGCGCGCGGCGTGCTGGCAACCGGCGATCTACGGATTCGGACAGGTGGTCTTCGCGCTCGGATTCGGGCTCGCGGGCATGCAGGGCCTGGCGCGCAAGACCTACGGCGCCGAGCAACACATCCGGACCGGGGTCGAGAAGCTCGGACTAGGAATCATGGCGACCGGCGGCGCGTTCGCGGTGGCCGGCGGCATTTTGTTTCTTTGGATCATGGCGCACGCGTACCGGACGGCGCGCGAACGCACGACGGCAGGAAACCACGGGAGGATTTCATGGCCCTTGAAGATAGCGACCGGCATCTTTTTCAGAAACTGATGGACAACCCCTGGCTGCTTCTGGCGCTGGGGCTATTGATTCCGTTCCTTTCGTACACCGCGTGGGGCTGGATCGAGCTTGCGCTCATGGCGCCGGCCCAACTGCCGTAACCAAAAAAGGACTATTGGCATGAGTATTTCCAGTCCCGCCGCGGGATGGTTCAAGGCGCCGACCGGAGGCGAGCGGTTGTGGGTCGGGCTCGCGCTTTCCTGGTGCCTGGTGATGTTCCTGATGATGCCGTATTGGCACTTCAAGGGAAAACAGAACAGCACCGGCGAAGCCTATCGCGTCACGCCGGCCGCGTTTTATGACCGCGTCGCGCGTTTCATCGAAACCAACAAGGTCGGCGAAGAGAACGGCGTGGCGATCGTTGAGCCCGCGCCGGGCGGCGACGCCTACCTGATGGGGCAGATGTGGCGCTGGTGGCCGATCCTGAAACTGAAAAAAGACCAGACCTATCGCCTGCACGTTTCGTCGCTGGACATCCAGCACGGATTCTCGCTGCAACCGGTCAACATGAACTTTCAAATCCTTCCGGGGTACGACCACGTCCTGACGGTCACGCCGACCAAGACGGGCGTGTACTCCATCGTCTGCAACGAATTCTGCGGCATCCAGCATCACATGATGACCGGCCGCATCATCGTGGAATAGGGGACGGACATGACCACCACCGATATCAGCCTCGATGCCGCCCTGCCGGGATCGTTCGATGTTCCCGAAACGCCAATACGTCCGGAACGGCCGGGGCCGCCGCGAGGCAATCACCTCCCCGGTCAGGTCCGCGCCTGCGATACGACCGGGCTGCCGGTTTGCCTGGTCGCGGAGAAATTCATCAAGCTCCAGGCCGTTTTCGCGGTCGTCTTTCTTCTGATCGGCGGGATTGCGTCGATCCTGCTCGGGCTGACGCGGTGGCCGAGCGTCCATCTGCTTCCGGCCGAGTGGTATTACCGGATCCTGACCCTGCACGGCCTGAACATGCTGATCTTCTGGATCCTGTTCTTCGAGGTCGCAATCCTCTATTTCGCCTCGACCGTGCTTCTGAACAGCCGCCTTTTCTCCACCGCCCTCGCGTGGGTCACCTTCGGCATGATGCTCACGGGCGCGTTGATGGTGGACGCGGTGATCCTGCTCGGCAAGGCGGACGTGCTGATGACGTCTTACGTGCCGCTCATCGCCCATCCGCTTTTCTACCTCGGCATCATCCTCGTGGCGGTCGGCACGCTGATCGGCGTTTTCAACTTCTTCGCCACCGTGTACATCGCCCGGCGCGATCGCACCTACGAAGGCTCGGTGCCGCTTGTCGTGTTCGGCGCCATCGCCGCGGCGATCATCGCCGTGGTGACGTTGCTGCACGGCGCGATCGTCATGATCCCGACCTTCCTCTGGTCGATCGGCCTTGTGGGCGCGCCCGATCCGGGCTGGTACCGTCTCGTGTGGTGGGGGCTCGGCCATCAGTCGCAGCAGGTAAACGTCTGCGCGATGGTCGCCTGCTGGTATTTCCTCGCGACGCTGACCACCGGCGCCAAGCCCTTGAACCAGGCGGTCTGCCGGGGCGCGTTCGTCCTTTACATCCTGTTCATCAACCTCGCGTCGGCGCACCACCTGCTCGTGGACCCGGGCGTCAGCGCGGGCTGGAAGATCTGGAACACCTCGTACGCGATGTACCTCGCGGTCCTGGCCTCGATGATCCACGGCTTCACCGTGCCCGCGTCCGTCGAGGTTTCGATGCGCGGCAAGGGATACAACCGCGGGCTGTTCGGCTGGGTGTTCTCCGCGCCGTGGGGAAATCCCGGATTTTCGGCGTTTTTCCTTTCGCTGGTGATCTTCGGATTCCTCGGCGGCATCACGGGCGTCACGCTCGGTACGCAGCAGATCAACATCCTCGCGCACAACACCCTGCGCATTCCGGGCCACTTCCACACGACCGTCGTCGGCGGAACCACGCTGGCCTTCATGGGCCTCGCGTATTACGTCGTGCCGCTGATCTTCCGGCGCGAATATTCCTTCCGGTCGCTGGCGCGTATTCAACCCTACCTGTTCGGCGGCGGAATCACGCTGATGGCGCTTGGCATGTCGTTCGCCGGTTCCTACGGCGTGCCGCGCCGGCACTGGGACGTGGAGTTCACGGGCGCGCAGTTCGCCGCGGGCTTCGACCCGGGCGCGCATGTCATGCTCGGACTGATGGGCGTGGGCTCGGTCATCGCGTTTCTCGGACTGATGGCCTTCATCCTTCTCACCGTGCACGCGGTTTTCCTCGGGCGCTCGAACGTCGGACAGGCGATGGATCCCTGGTCGAAGTCCACGACGGAAATCGCCGCCGCGCGGGCGACCGGCGCAGCGATTCGCGACGAGCGGGCGGGCGGTCATGAGAGCCACAAGACGCCCGGAACGCTCGTTTTCGTCCTCGTCTTCCTCGCGTCTTTCGCGGTCTATTACTTCGCAAACTGGAAAGCGCTCGCCGACGTCTGGCACGTGCGCTGACGCCACGCCCCCCCAATGGAGAGGTCCATCGTGTCCACGGAAGTCCTGAACGGCCGCGGCGCTCCCGGCGCGCTCAATGCCTTCTTCGAGAGTTGGCGCTTTCCCGTGTTCATGCTCGTTGTGGTCGCGGCGTATATGGCGATCGAAATCACGGTGCTCCTTTCGCCGCCAGGCGCCACGGGATTTTCCGCGTTCGCCGAGGATTTCCGCGTCTGGTGTTTTGGGTACGACCCCGCCACCGGGCGGATGGAATGGGGCTACGTCGCCGCCTTCCTGCTCCAGCCGGTGATCCTGGGATCGGTGATTTATGCCTTTTGGCGCCGGCCGTTGCGCGAAATTGCGGCTCGCCCGGCCGCGGCGATTCCGTATGCCGCCGCGGCCCTTTTGCTTGTCGCCGCGTGCGGCGCGGGCTTCGCGGCCTTTGCCTCAACCCCGAATGACACCGAACTGCCCTTCCCCGCCGAGGAACTGCGCACGGCGCTTGTTCCGCCGTCGTTCGCGCTCACGGATCACGACGGCGCCGCGGTACGCCTGGAAGATCTGCGCGGGCGGGTCGTCCTTGTCACCGCCGTGTACGCTTCGTGCGGCTTTACGTGCCCGATGATCATGGGTCAGACCAAAAACGCGGTGGGGGCGTTGAGCGAGGACGAACGCGCGGGACTCACCGTCGCCGCCATCACGCTTGACCCTGAGCACGACACCTCCGCCGTGCTCGCCGAGATGGCGAAGGGACAGGGGGTTTCGGCGCCGCTCTACCGCCTGCTGACCGGCGACGCCCCCGTCGTCAACGACCTTCTCGACCGATTTTCCGTCGCGCGGACGCGCAATCCGGAAACGGGGGTCATCGACCACGCGAACCTGTTCATCCTGATCGACCGCGCGGGCCGGATCGCGTATCGCCTGTCGCTCGGCGACCGGCAGGAGCGCTGGCTGATCTCGGCGCTCCGGCTGCTGCTTTCGGAATCGGCCGGCCTCGGCGTCTGACGCATGGTCGAACCCGCCGCCTGGCTCTCGGACGACCACACCCCGCCGGCCAAGGCGATGTCGCCGGAAGGCGCGGGCATGGCCGTCGATCCGCCGACGCGATTCGACCGCGTTTGGCGCGCGCTCGACTTCGCCGTGACGCGCGTCGAAAGCGCGCTTGGCGCGATCTTTCCGCCGTCGCTCAACCCCATCACGCAAAGCGGCGCGATCGCGAGCGTGTCGTTTCTCGCCGCGGTCGCAAGCGGCGTCGTGCTGCTTTTCTGGTATTCCCCGAGCGTTCATTCGGCGTGGGATTCCGTCGAAGCGATGGGACGGTCTCCCCTGACCGCCGGGCTCCTGCGTTCGCTGCACCGGTATACCTCGGACGTGTGCATGGCCTTCGCGCTTTTGCACGCCCTGAAGTTTTTCGCGTCGCGGCGATTCACCGGCGCCCGGTGGCTTGCGTGGATCACCGGCCTACTCCTCGTCGCCACGTTGTGGTTTGTTGGCTGGCTCGGTTACTGGCTGGTTTGGGACGAGCGCGCGCGGCAGATCGCTCTCGGCACGGCCCGGATGCTCGATGTCCTGCCCATCTTCGCTGACCCCTTCTCGCGCGGTTTCTTGACCGACGGGGGCGTCAATACCTTCCTGTTTTTCGTCGTTTTCTTTCTCCACATGCTGATCCCCCTCACGATGGGGATTTTCCTGTGGCTGCACATCGCCCGCGTTTCGCGCCCGGCATTTCTCACCGGGCGAACGCTCTCGATCGCGCTGGCCGCCGCGGTCCTCGCCATGTCCGCGCTGTATCCGGCCGCGAGCGCGAAACCGGCGCGCATGCTGGTCGAGCCGGGTTCGGTGACGATCGATCACTGGTATCTCGCGCCGCTGGCGATGACCGATCGCCTGGGAGGCGGCGCGCTTTGGTTTGTTCTGGCCGCCGGCGCCGCGGCGCTTTTTCCTTTGCCGTGGCTGATCGCGCGGCGGCGCGCCCGCATCGCGCAAGTCGAGACGTCTCGCTGCAACGCCTGCCGCCAATGTTTTCTGGACTGCCCTTACAACGCGATCCGCTTGGCGCCGCGAACCGACGGAAAGGACGTTCCCGAACAGGCGGTGGTGATCGCCGACCGGTGCGTGGGGTGCGGCATCTGCGCGGGCTCCTGCGACTCGAACGCGATCGGCCTGCCCTGGTTTAACCTGAGCGAACAAAGGCGGCGCGTTGAGGATTGGCTGGGCGCCGCGGCGCCGGGCGAGGAGACGTTTCTTGCGATCGTCGGCGCCGATTCCGGCGGCGCGTCGCTTGGCGTCGATCCCGCGACGGGCCGGTGCGAGGATCTGCCGGGCTACGTTGTCCTGATGGCGCCGTGCGTCGGATGGACGCACATGATGACGGTGGAACGCGCCCTTCGACGGGGCGCGCGAGGTGTCCTTATCGCCGGTTGCCGGGAGCACCAGTGCCGCTATCGGGAAGGTTCGAAATGGACCCGCCTGCGCCTTGCGGCGCGGCGCGCTCCGTCGCTGCGCGTCGATCGCCTCGATGCGCGGCGTGTCCGGCTCGTGGAATTCGGCTACGGCGAGGTGGAGGCGCTCAAGGCCGAGGCGATTCGATTCCGGGCGGGCATCGCTCCGAAAAACCGCGAACGCAAGCCTTGGACGATCGCGGCGGCGATCACCGCCGGAGTCCTTTTGGCCGCCGGCATCGTGATCGGCAGCGACGCGCCTTATCTCGCGGCGCCCACCGGGGGCGCCCGGCTTGTCGTGTCGTTCAAGCATCCGGGCGAGGTGAGCGAAGCCTGCCGCGAGCTGTCCGAGGAAGAGATGGCCAAACAGCCGCCGCACATGCGGCACGATCGCGTCTGTGAACGCGCTCGCGCGGCGGTACGCCTGCGTATTGAGGTCGACGGCCGGCTCGCGCGCGAGGCGTCGTTCGAACCGCGCGGCCTCTGGCGCGACGGTAACAGCGTCGCGATCGAACACCTGCCGCTTGCCGAAGGGTCCCATCGGATCGGAATTTCCATCGGCGACACGCACGATAGCGATGTCTGGAACTGGCGCGACGAGAGAACCGTCGCGTTCCGGGACGGGGAACGCGTCGTGGTCCAGTTCGACCGCCTCACGGGCTACGTATGGAACGCGGGATGAACATGGAAAAAAGGGCACGGCCATGCCTGATCGCGTCGGGCATCATCGACATCATGGACAACATGGACATCATGGACATCAACGACGGCATGGACGGCTGACGAGCATCCGCGCGAGAAACATCACGTCATTCGGGCGCGATTTATCGGAAAATGAGCGTGTCGCCGTGTGCGGAGCCATGCGCAACATGCGCCGGTGGCCGCGGCGAAAAACGGTTTGTTCGAGAAAAAAAAGGAGCCAACATGCCGGGCCGACAACATGGACCACAGATCAAGGATCCCGAACGTTACGACGCACTTCGCCGCGAAGGCATGAGCATGGAAAAAGCCGCGCGCATCGCGAACACGCCCCGGCGCATCGCCGGCGAGCGTGGCGGGCACGCGGAGAAATACGAGGATTTGACGCGCGACGAGCTCTACGACAAGGCCCGCCGCATCGGCATCGAAGGGCGATCGCGCATGAACAAGAAAGACCTCATCCGCGCGCTACGATTTCATTAAGAAGCCGGAAAGCCGGAAGACGGGAAGGTTCATGGCGGCGCCTCGGACCCGGTGTCGTTGTCCGCATTCCTTCGCCCCGTGGCCTCCGTGTCTTCCCCGTGCCCCCTGTACGACTATCCGCTCGTTTCTTGTTTTCACGCGAAGTTTTTTCTATCCGCAGATTACGCCGATTGCGCAGATCAGGGTCTTGGGAGTGTCGTCGGCGTGAAAGACAAAGTATCCGCGAAATCCGCGGATGCCTTCCTGCGATGACCTTCCAGACTTCCAGTCTTTCAGCCTTCCAGACTATTCCATCGGGCACGGGCACGGCTAATTTGGTTGCGGCTTTGCCGCGCTGCGTACCGCCGAATTGCGATGCCAGCCCGGATTCCGCAAACACCATTCCCCGTACGCCGCCTTGACGCTGACAGCCCGCATCCGAATGATGCGCGTTTCGCATCGCACGCAATGTTCGACGGCAAGGAAAACCGCATCATGAAAATTCCGGACAAGGGAATCGGCAAGGACGAGGTCTTCGCGAAGCTGGAAGAGTTTCGCAAGGACGATCTCAACTGGCGCACCGGGCGCGTTTGGGCGTACACCTACGACGCCGGCAAGGATATCGAGGAAGTCGGCAAGCGCGCGTATCTCGAATTCCTGTCCGAAAACGCGCTTGATCCCACGGTCTTCCCGAGCATGTTGCGCATGGAAAACGAGATCGTGGCGATGGCCGCGGCGCACGTGAAGGGCGATGCGAACACGGCCGGCAACTTCACGAGCGGCGGCACCGAAAGCATCATCCTCGCGGTGAAGACCGCGCGCGATTTCGCCCGCGCGACGCGCCCGCACATCGCGCAACCGGAAATGATTTTGCCCGACACCGCGCACGCGGCGTTCACCAAGGCGGAAGCGTACCTCGGCGTGAAGGCGGTGCGCGTGCCGGTTACGCCCGAGACGTTTCGCGCCGACGTCGACGCGATCCGCAACGCGATCACCGACAACACGATCCTGCTTGTCGGTTCCGCGCCGCAATACGCGCACGGCGTCATCGATCCGATCGAGGAGATCGGCGCGCTCGCGGCCGAGCGTGACCTGCTCTTTCACGTCGATGCGTGCATGGGCGGATTCCTGCTGCCGTGGTTTCGGCGCCTGGGCGAGCCGGTGCCGCGCTTCGAGTTCGACGTGCCCGGCGTGACGAGCCTTTCGATGGACCTGCACAAATACGCGTTCTGCCCCAAGGGCGCCTCGCTCGTGCTCTACAAATCGAAGGATTTGCGCCGCCATCAGATCTTCACGTGCGCGTCGTGGACGGGATACACGATGGTGAACACGACCGTGCAGAGTACCAAATCCGGCGGCGCGCTTGCCGCGGCGTGGGCTGTGCTGAATTACGTCGGCGAGGAGCGCTACCTCGAGATCGCGCGGCATCAGCTTCAGGCGACCCGCCGCGTCGCCGCGGGCGTGCGCGAAATTCCGGGCCTGCGCGTTCTCGGCGAACCCGAAATGAACCTCGTCTCCTTCACGTCCGACGAGGCGAACGTGTTCGTCATCATCGACGAGATGAAAGCGCGCGGCTGGTACGTGCAGCCGCAGCTCGCGTTCGCGAATTCAAAGGAAAATATCCACCTGTCGATCAGCATGCAAAACGTCGCGCACGCGGACGCGATGCTTGCCGATCTCGCCGGCGCGGTGGAGGCGGCGAAGACGCATCCGCCGATCGATGTCTCCGGCCTCGCTGGCATTCTCGACGGCGTTTTGGCGAACGATCTCACGCCGGAGATGTACGCGAACCTGCTCGGCGCCGCGGGCATCACCGGCGCGGCGCTCCCCGAGCGCCTGGCCGAGATCAACACGATCATGAACGCGCTTCCGCCGAAATTGCGCGAGCGCCTCCTGCGCGAGTTCGTGAACGATCTGTTCACGCCGGCGACGGAATAATCGCTAGGTCGGTCGCGACGTCAGAGCCGCGACCGTAAGGGAGCGGGTGGCGACGCCTATCGACGGTCGCGCAGCCGCCAACAGGGGCGGGCCAGATCCTTCGCTTCGCTCAGGATGACGAACGCGCGCGCTCAAAATGAAGCGTGCACGAACCGCGCGCGCCCTTACCCGACCTCGCGCGCCGTTGCGTCGAGCGCGTCCTTCGCGCGGGCGATCATCTCGTCGATGTCGGCGTGCGTCATGATGAGCGGCGGCGAGAACGCGAGCGCGTCGCGGATCGGGCGCATCACCACGCCACGCTCAAATCCCAGCGCGACGCACCTCGGCGCGACCTGGCCGATGGGATCGAAGAACTTCTTCCCCTTCGATTTCGGCGCGAGTTCGATCGCGGCGATGAACCCCGCGCCGCGGATTTCACCGACGAGCGGATGATCGGCGAACTCCTCGACGAGGCGCCGCTGAAAATACGGGCCGATGTCGTCGCGCACGCGCTCGACGATCTTCTCCTCGAGCATGATGCGAAGGTTTTCGAGCGCAACGGCGCACGCGACCGGATGGCCGGTGTAGGTGTATCCGTGGAAGATCTTGCCGGCGCGCTCGAGCTGGTCGCCCACGCGATCGCCGACGACCGCCGCGGAAAGCGGCACGTAGCCGCTCGTGATCGCCTTGCCGAGCGTGACGAAATCCGGCGTCAGTCCCTCGCGCTCGAACCCGAACCATTCGCCCGTGCGCCCGAATCCGCAGATCACCTCGTCGGCAACAAGAAGGACGTCGTATTTGCGGCAGATCTCGGCGACGGCCGGCCAATACGTCGGCGGCGGCACGATCACGCCGCCCGCGCCCTGGATCGGCTCGCCGAAAAACGCGGCCACGTTTTCCGGGCCGATCTGAAGGATCCTGTCCTCGACGGCCTTGGCCGCCGCGAGGCCGAATTCCTCAGGCGACATCTCGCCCGCGTATTTGTACGCATACGGAGGCATGACGTGTTCGATCCCCGGCACGGTGACATTCTGCCCGTGCATGCCGGACAGCCCGCCGACCGCAGCGGAAAAAACCGTGGAGCCGTGGTAGGCGTATTCGCGCGAGATGAAGACCTGCTTGTGCGGCTTGCCGAGGGATTGCCAGTAAAGGCGCGCAAGACGCGCGATGGTGTCGTTGGACTCGGAGCCGGACGACGCGAAGAACACGCGCGAATGCCCGGCGGGGAAAATGTCCTCTGTCAGAATGCGCGCAAGCTCGATCGCCGGCGGCGTCGCGGACATGAAAAACGCGTTGTAGTAGGCAAGCTCCTCCATCTGCCGCGCTGCCGCGCTCGCCAGTTCCTTGCGGCCGTATCCCAACGCGACGCACCACAGTCCCGCCATGCCGTCGATGTATTCCTTGCCTTCGGTATCGTAAACGCGCGCGCCCTCGCCGCGCGCGATGATGCGCGCGCCGCCGGCCGCGTTCATCGCGGCGTGATCGGTGAACGGGTGCATGTTGTGCGCGGCGTCCAGGCGGCGCCAGTCGGCGGTGTTGCGTTCGGGGATCATGGCCGGAGTCCTTGTAGGGGTGAGGGGAGAATCAGGCGCGCGGAGCCACCGCGTCGCCGGCGCGAATGACACCCGCGTCGCGCAGGCTGAAGTTGCGGCCGAAGACAACCTGTCCCGCCAGGCCGCGCCGGCGATAGGTGGCAAGCGTCTTGAGCGGCTCGTGTGCGCGTTCGCCGGTTTGCTGATCCGTCGTCGTGACAAGGCACCGCGTGCAAAGCGTTGCGCCCAGCATCTCGACCTCGCCAAAACGCGCGGCCGGCCAGTCGTCCTCCGCATACGGCGCGCATCCGGCGACGACGATGTTGGGGCGAAAGCGGTTCATCGGCAACGGCACGGCGAGACGCGCGTTCAAATCCGAAAGCGACGCCTCCGAGATGACAAGTGCGGTATGGGCGTCGGCAAAGGCCGCGCCCGCGCCGCCGCGCCACGCCGAGCGGTCTCGTTCGACGGGCGCGCGAACGAGCCGGCACGAGACGCCGAGCGTGTCGGAGAGCCACGCCGCCGTCTCGTCGCCCGCGTCGAACGCCTCCTCGCTGTCGAGCCACACGCGCACGCGGCGCATCACGGTGCGTTCGTCCGGATCGACGGCAAGATCGGGCATGCCGGGTGCGGACAGCACGAGCGCATCGGGCGCCAGGCGCGGCAGGACAAGGCACATACGCGCGACCTTCCGTTGCGACAAAAATGTGCCGCCCTCGTCGACGATCATCCATTCGCGGTCGCCGGCGATGCCGGTGCGCGTCAGCTCGAGGCTCGATACCGGAATGCCCGCGCAACCCTTGACCGGGTAAATGTTGAGAGCACTTATGGTGATGTTGTCGGGATTCGGTTTGTTGCTCATCGCGCCCGCGTGTTATCACACCGCGCGGCCTAACGACAAGTCAGGTGCGCCATTCGCGAAAAAGCGGTTTACATGCGCCAAAAAGTTGTGCTAGCAAGGGCCGTCAATCGGATATGAGTCGGTCAACGACAGAAAGCCAGAGGCCGAGCGCAACCAGGTCCCTCCGTCGCGAACCCGCGCCAGGATTCTTCCCAAATCCCCGTCCGGTGGTCGATACGTTTGGGTTCCGGGGTGTTGGCCTCGACAATCGCCGTCTAGTCCTAGACGCCAAACGGGAGAGATGTTGACTATGGGAACGAAGTTGTTTGTCGGAAGCCTGAGCTGGAACACCACGGACGATACGCTTCGCGAGGCGTTCGCGCGCTTTGGTGAGGTCACCGAGGCGAAGGTGATTCTGGACCGCGAAACCGGCCGTTCACGCGGCTTCGGTTTCGTCACGTTCGCGGGGAACGATGAGGCCACGCGCGCGCGCGAGCAGCTCGACGGCTCGATGCTCGACGGACGCAACATCCGCGTGAACGAGGCGATCGACAAGGGCCCGCGCACCGGTGGCGGCGGCGGCGGCGGATTCGGTCCGCGACACTACTAGCCGAAGTTCGCGCGCGGCAC
This sequence comes from bacterium, assembly GCA_019912885.1. Classification (NCBI taxonomy): domain Bacteria; species bacterium. The sequence goes on along the minus strand of JAIOHV010000045.1, from coordinate 12,357 downwards.
GCACCGCGGCGCGCGGGAAGCGCGGCGGTGACGACTTTCTCCTGACACGGATTCCGGGGCGCGGCCAAGCGCCGTGCCCCGGTTGATTTCAGCGATCAGCGATCAGCCGTCAGCCGTCGGCTTTTAGCTATCAGCCCGTCAGCTATCGGCCGTCAGCAGCCGCAGCCCCCGTCATCATCGTCATCGTCTCCGGTCGCCGCGTCATCGTCGTTCCCGGCTGCGTCGTCGTCGGATGCGTCATCGTCGCCCGCGGCATCATCATCATCCGCGTCGTCGTCCATGTCGTCGTCCGTCCCGCTATCGGCGGGATCGACCGTCGCATCGACCTCGAAACGCACGTTGTGCGCCGGATCGTTCGACACGAACTCCACGATATAGACGTATTCGCCGTCCTCAACGTTCGCGTCGAGCTGCGCGTATTGTGGCTGCCCCGCCGGGATGAGATCGCCGTTTATCCTGGTTTCGTCGAACGATCCCGCAAGCCGGCGATAGACGTTCCAGCCCGCCGCGTTCGTTTCGACGACGCTGGCCCAGTTGACGAGCACCGCGTTGCCATCGGCGACGGCCGCGAGCTTCCAAAGATCCGTCGAGACCGAAAGGCGCGGATCGCGCGACATGCCGAGCGCCAGCAGAAGCGCATTGAAGTTCGCCTCGTTGGTCGGATCGATGATCGACGCGGGCGGATAGAAGTTGCCGCCGAAGGGCGACGCCGGCGAAAGCTCGAAGGTGTATCCAAAGATGTCGCGCTCGGCGTATGCCCAGTCGAGCAGGTCGCCGGACGTGCGATAGAGATCGCTCGCCTGCTGCGGCGTGTATCCGTTCTGGCCGGCCATGTGCACGCCGAGCGCCTCGAACACCGCGGCGTCGCCTGCGCCCTCGACGGGATCGAACGTGTAACCGTAAGGCCACAGGATCAGCTCGCTATAGGTGTGCAGGGAGATGACGACGCGCGTGTGGTCGTTGTCCACGAGGAAGTCGCGAAACGCCGCGGTCTCCGGTTCGGAGAACGGCGCGGGACCGTAATAGGTCAGCATGCACGGGTTGCCGGACGCGCCGTAGCTGTGTCCCCACTCGTGCCCGTAGTTGCGGTTGAGATCGACGCCCCAGCAGAACTCCGGCACGTCGTCGTTCACGCGGCGATTCTTGCGCCAGAGGTGGAAGTTGCCGCCCTCGTGATCGAACTCGCCGCCGTCGGGATTGAGATTCGGCAGCACGAATATCTCGCGCGTATCGACAAGCGCGGTGATCATTTCGTCCTGTCCGTACAGCTCGACGAGCCCACTTGCGAAATGCAGCGCGACCTCGGGCGAAAGGATTTCGCGCGCGTGATGCAGCGCCACGAGCACGAACGCGGGCTCGTCCATCGACTCGTCGGCCATGGCGTTGTCGCTGATCTTGAGCGCCCACAGCTCGCGGCCCTCGTGCGTCTGGCCGATGGAGAAAAGCTGCGTCAGGGATGGGTAGGTATTGGCGATCGACTCGATCCGGGCGACCTGCTCGTCGAAGTTGTGATAGGCGTCATACGCGCCCGGCATCGCGTCGCGCAACCTCGATTCGCGATACGGCAGGCCAAGTTCCGTCAGCCGCGCCATAAGCGGCGCGGGAAGTTCCACCACGATCCAGCCCGTGTCGTCCACGCGTTCGATCGCCGCACCGAGGTTCGCGACGATTTCGCGTTCGTCGATTGTGGGCGCGTAGATCTCCAGGTCGACGATCGTATCGAAGCCGGCCGCGTCAAAACCCGCCCACGCCGCGGGGGCGAAGGTGAGAATCGCAAGAACGAAAACGGCCGCGAGGCCGCGACGTCGAAAAGTCATATTCCGATCACCCCCATCGCCCCGAAAATCGAAGCGCCGAAGTTTGCCTTTTTTCGCGCCGAATTTCCACCGGAGCGCGAGGAAAGTGAAAAGAGAAAAGAGGTCATGGCATGGGGGCGGTTTTGCGCACGATCTCTCTTCCCTTCCTCTTTGCGGTTTCCTCATTGCTGTTTCCTCGCGCCGCGCTTGACCTCGCGCCGCCGTTTCGCCATATTTCGCGCGGCGCCCGTCGCGGCGCCCGTGTCGTTTGGGCCTGTAGCTCAGCTGGATAGAGCGCCGGACTACGAATCCGTAGGTCGGGGGTTCGAATCCCTCCAGGCCCGCCAAGGCATGCATGGGGCCGGTCGATGGACCGGCCCTTTTTTCGTACACGCTCGCCGGCGGTCGCGGTTCCCGGGGAACGCCGATCTCCAGCTTGGCCCTTGCCGGCGCGAAGGCAACCGCGCGCTCCGTCACCCCACCGCAGCGGGCTGACTTCGTTTGCGGGACGGACCTGGCCGCCTTCCGGTTACGGCATCGTCACATCATACAGAGCCTGGGCGAGCGCCTCGGCCACGCCGCGAAGGCCGTCCGCCGGCGGGTTGTAGAACCAGAACCCGACGGGGAATGGCACCGGCGGCAGGTCCGGCATCGGCACGTACGACGTAAAAAGGTCGAGGATGAAATTGAGATCGTCGAGCGGCAGCCAGTTCGGCCAAAGCGGATCGATGTCCTCCGGTCCCGCATCGAGGAGCGCCGGGCCGAGATCCTCGAACAGGATCATCGCGTTTTCGATCACGCTGTTTTGCCGCGGCGAAAGAACGCCCATGTAGGGGATGCGGTAAACCTCGCCGTCGGTCCACGCGCCGTCGCCGTTCTCATCGACGTACGCCGTCACGTCGTCGGTCTGCGGATCGGTTTCCGCACGCACGGCCGTGAGGCCGTCGAAAAGACTCGTCGACGCGTGACCGATCGCGATCGCGGCCGCCGCAAAATCCGCCTCGCCGCCGGGCGCGAACGTGAGGAAGCCGGGATAACTCGCGTCCGCGAACATCGCAAGGAGTTTGCCCGCGTAATAATGCACGTATTCGATCGGATCGTATCCGCCGGGCGTGCCCGCCAAAAGCGTCCAGTCCGCATTGAGGTCGAGCGACATGACGACGTCCGCGACGCCCGCGACAAATCCCACGAGGCCCGCCACGTCGCGCACGTCCGCCACGTCCCATTCGCCGCCCGCGTCAACGATGATGTGCTCGCCGTCGATCCACACCGGCATCGGGCTGGCGAAAAGACGCGGGCCCGGGTGCGCCACGATCAGATCGTCCGCGATCGCGAGCATGTCCGCGCAGATCGGCAGCAAGCCGTCGCGCACATCCTGTTGCAACACGGCCCAATCGACATCGGGAAAGTCGGCGAGCGCGGCGAGCGACGCGGGGATCCCCTGGGCGACGCGCTGCAGGCCCGAAAGCAACAATCCCATCTTGCCGTCGGCGATTTCCGGGCAGACCGCGAGCGCCGCGTCGAAGTTCGCTTGAGCGGCGCCGGGATCGTATGCGGCAAGCGCGGCGATGCCCGCCTCAACGAGCGGATCGTGCGCCGCGAAATCGCAAACCGGTTCGGTGTCGTCGTCGCCGGCATCGTCATCGGACGCATCGTCGTCGGTGTCGTCGTCATTCGCGTCGTCATCGAAATCGTCGTCAAAGGCGGTGTCGTCGTCCGCCGCGTCGTCGTCCGCCGCGTCGTCGTCGGACGTGTCATCGTCGACACCGGTACCGCCATCAGCGGAATCGTCATCGTCGCCGCCGCAACCGCAGCCCGGCAACGCGAGAAGGAACAGGAAGGCGAAGAGCGGCAGCCATCGTGCGAGCGTTTTCATCGCTACACCCCGCATCCGCACGCGCCCGACGCCGCTTCGTCATCGTCTTCGGCGGCGAAATCGTCCTGGCCGCCGGACGATTCGACCGAAACGCCGTTCGGGTTGTGGCGTTCGTCCTCGTCGTTCGTGGCCGCGTCGTCGTCACCGGCGTCCGCGGCGTCATCGTCGCCGCCCGCAAGCGTCGTCGCGGTGACGATATCGCTTGCCGCCGAACGGTTGCCCTCCACGTCAAACGCGTGCACCCACGCGCGATAGGTGCGCCCGGCCGCCAGCCCCTCGATCGTCGCCGCGCTCGCGCCGGCGTCGACGGCGCCGCCGAAATACGCGTCGCCCGAGTAAATGCCATACCAAATTTCGTAGCCGGCGAGGTCCGCATCGCCCGGCGGCATCCAGCTCAGTTCGATCGCCTCCACCTGCCCTGTCGCGGTCAGCGACGCGGGCGGCGCGGGCGGCGTTTCGTCGAGGGTGCCGAGGATCTTTTTCGCGACGCGCTCGCGCCAGCCGAGCATCGCCCGCCAGTCGCGCTCCCACTGGAAGGTCTTGGGCGCGACGGTGCGCACGACGCCGTCCACCCAGTCGCCGTCGCCGCGTTCATCGAGAATGTGGAGATATTCGTAATCCTCCATCGACTCGCGCATGTACTTCATTCGCAGGGACGCGACCGGGATGTCGGTCGTGCCGCCGATGCGATCGACGGTGCCGGGATAGATGAGGTTTCCGTCGCCCTGCGCGAACGGCGGGGCGTATTGCGAATCCCACGGGTCGAGTCCTTTGCCGGGGACGTACACGGTATGCCAGAACAGCAAGCCCTCGAAATCGTAGCGCCGCGTCAGCCACGTCCAGATTCGCTGGTAGGAGGATTCGAAATCGACGAAGTGGTTCGCGTAATCAAACCAGCTAATCGCGCTGACGCAGTTGTACCACCAGGTCTTTTCGCCGAGCGCGCGGCGGTCGGCGTAGTCTTCCGGATACGGCGGCATCGGCAGCGAGTCGGAAAATAGCGGCTGGTCGGGCGTCCAGATGTCGATGTCGCCCGCAAGGCCGGGCTCGAACTGCTCGGTCGCCATCGGTTGCAGGTCGGGATCGGCATTGTGCAGACGCGCGGCCAGATCGCGCAGCGCGGGATATTCGGACGGATCGGGCTCGTCGGGCAGGTAGTAGAACAGCGCCTCGATCCACCCCTTGTCGCGAAAGTGCGTCGCCCACCCGGCCCAGAACTCGCGCTCCCAATCCGCGGCGTCGACGTTGCCCGGCCGCCCTCCCGGCGCGCCCGGCATCTGATAGGTGTCGAACCGGAACTCGCCGTCGTAAAACGTGCCGTCGAAATACGGCCCATGCCTGTCGTCAAACCACGTCCAGTCCCAATCGAATGTCTGCGCGTCGTCGTTCCACGCGTAGGTCGGATTGCCCCAACTCCAACGGTCGAGTCCGATGCGGTGCCGCGCGAACTCCTCGTAGTAGCGTTCGATCAGCGTGTCGCAATCCGACACGCCGCCGTGGTTCGCGTGCCAATTGCACGCGGTCCCGCGCGAGAATCCGTACGCGCCCGCGAGCGTGTTTTTGCCCGGAAGCACGAAATCCCACACGGTCAGCGTCAGCGTGCCGTGCCAGTCGGCGCGGCCGTTCGCGACGACGGTGACCATCGCTTCATACGTGCCCGGCGCCTGATCGATCGGCACGAACACGTCGCCGAAAATGGCCATGGTGTAGTCGGGCGGCACGTCAAACGGCAGCGCGCCGCGCGCCTCGCCGACAAAGTGATCCTCGAAAGGCACGAGGCCGTCGGGCCAATCGCCCGCCTTTGCGGGATCGGGCGGAAAACTACTGATGCGATCGGGCGTCACCGGCACGTAGTGCACGCGGTAAAGCTCGGCCGGCATCGGATCGCCCGGGCCGACGAAGTCGGAAACGACGACATCCGTCACCGTCGCGCCGGCGTCGTCGCGGACCAGAATCTGAAACGGTTCCCACTCGCGTCGCGCCGATTGCAGCGCGTAGTTGTCCGCCGCCTCGAAAGAAAACTCGGGACGCTGCTTGGCCGTGCCGTGCGTCAACCCGACCAGATACTCCGCATGCGCGGCCGGGCCCGCGAACGCAAGAACGGCAATCGCGCGGGCGATGCTCCAAACGCATTTCATCGCGACACTCCCAGGACCCGTTCGAAGTTTTCCGCGTGCGTCACCTTATCGTGGCGCCGAAAAAAAATGAATCGCAAAAAACATTTGGCCCCGGCGCGCTTTTGGGGGACAATGAAATCGAAACGCCGCTGCAACAAGGATGCGCCATGGGCGCGCCCATCATACCCGACCGCCTGCTGGTCCTCGGGCTCGACGGCCTGGACCTCGACGCGCCCGGCGAAGCCGCGCTCGCGCACATGCCGCGGCTCTCCGCGCTACTCGTGGAGAACCGCGCGGTCCGGTTTCCGACCGCGCTTCCGAACAATAGTATCGCGTGCTGGACATCGTGGTTTTGCGGGCGGGGGCCCGGCGCGCACGGGATGGTCGATTTCGTTTTGCCCCTGGACCGAACGGGTACGTATCGCCTGACGTCCTCCGCGGATCGCGTCGCGCCCGCGTTGTGGGAGGAGCTGTCCGCGCGCGGCCGTCGAGTCGTCGTCTACAACGTGCCGGGGACGTATCCGGCCACGCCCGTCAACGGCATCATGATCGCCGGCGCGCCCGTGCTCTCGCGCCGCCATCTCACTTTCCCGGACTATCTGCCGCCACGGATCGCTCGTCGCCTCGACGGCTATCGCGACGATCTCAAATTCGAGGTCGCGGGATCCGACGAGGATAGCTGCCTGGCCGCCGCGTCGAACATGTCCCAGATCCTGTCCGAACACGTGGAGATCGCGAGCGGGCTGCTGGCGGAGCCCTGGGACGCGTTTATCGCGGTGCTGACGATGACCGACCGCCTGCTGCATCACTTCCACCACCGCCTCGCCCCTTGCACGGATGACACCAAGCCGTGCCTCTGCGCGCGGGCGGTCGCCGACGCCCTTGCGCGGCTCGACGATTTCGTCGGCGCGCTCGTGGACGAATGGCGCGGCAAGGCGCGCATCGTCCTGGCGTCCGATCACGGATTTCAGCCGTGCTCGTGGCGATGGCATTGGGCGGACGCGCTCGAAAAGGAGGGTTGGTTCGTGCGCCGTGCGGACGGGACGCCGGCATCCGGCGATGCGATCGATGTGGCCCGCGCGGACACGGAGCGTTCGCTCCTATGGCCGTCGCCCGCCTCCACGATGGGGCTCACGTTCGCGCCGCGTGTGACGGCCGGCGAACGCAAACGCCTTGCGCGCGAGATCGCGGCGCGCTTTTCCGACGTCACCGCGCCGGATCACGAAACCGCGGTGGAGCGCGTCATCGACGTGGACGATATCGCCGCCGGGCCGTTGCGCGCGCGGTTTCCGGATCTTCTCGTCGTGCCGCGAAACGGCGCGATCGCCCTGACGTCGCGCCCGGGCCGGACGGCGTTTTCTCCGTCCCCGCGCAGCGGGACGCACACGCTTTACGCATCGTGCGCGATCGTCGGCGGCAAGCCGGACGTGGCGCTGGGCTTTGGGAATTTGTTTGCGGCGGCGAATCTGCCGGCCCCGGGGAGCGCGTGAAACGCGTCGCACAGCCGTCGCCGCGCACCTGCTTTTGGGAGCTGACGCGCGTCTGCCGCCTGGATTGCCGGCACTGCCGGACGCACGCCGCCGTGCCCGCGCGCGACGAACTGTCGATTGACGAGGCGCTGGCGACGGCGGGCGATCTCGCAGCGCTCGGCGTCAAGACGGTCGTGTTCACCGGGGGTGAGCCGATTCTTTATCCGGGATGGGAGCGCGTCGCGAGACGCCTTTCCGAAAGCGGCGTAACCGTGCGCCTTTTCGCGAGCGGCCACGGATTTTCCGACGACACGCTCGAGGCCGCGATTGACGCGGGCGTGACCGAATTTGCCGTCTCGCTCGACGGCCCGAAACCCATCCACGACCGACTTCGCCCGGCGCTCGACATCCGCGTGACCGGCACGTTCGACGCGGCCGTCGCATTGATCGAAATGATCGTCCGTGCCGGCGCGGCGTGTCGCGCCGTGACGCAGGTCAACGCGATGAACGCGCGATTTCTCGTCGAGACGTATCGCCTCGTCGTTGCGCTTGGCGTGCCGCGCTGGCAGGTGCATCTGTGCCAGATGTCCGGCAGCGCGTCGGATCGCCGCGCGGAGCTGATGTGCGAGCCGCGGGATCTGGAGCGTGTGTCGCGCGTGCTGATGCTCGCGGCGCGCGAAAAGAAGGTGCACGCGCCGATGCACTGCACGATCGGCTACATGACGGTGGAGGAGCCCATCCTGCGCGGCCGGGAGATGAATGCGCGGCCGGTGTGGGGCGGCTGCGGCGCGGGCCTGACGACCATGGCGATCACGCCCGCGGGCTACGTGAAAGGGTGCGTCACGCTGCCGGACGAGTTCGTGACGGGCAACGTGCGCGAGGCGCCGCTGGCCGAAATCTGGGGCGACGACGCGCGCTATCCCTACGCACGCGCCTGGGACGACACGATGCTCGAGGGCGCGTGCGCGTCGTGTGCGTTCGGCGCGATCTGCCGCGCGGGCTGCCGCTCCGTCGCCTACACCGCGACCGGCTCGATCGGCCTCAATCCGTACTGCCTGAAGATTGTGCGGGAGAATCGCGCGTAGGGGCGGGATTCGTTGCGCGCGCGATGTCTTAGTGGTCGTCGTCCCAGGCGTCGTCTTCCCAGCACTCGCCGCCGGCCTCCTGCATTCCGCGCAGATATTCCGCGAGCGCTTCGTCGGACATATCCTGGAATTTTTCGAGAAGACTCTCGCGCTCGGCCGAATTTAAACCCGCGATGCAGGAGAGGATTTCGTTCTGCTCCCAATTCATGAGGCTTGAATCTCGAACGAGATCGATCAAGGTGCAATAAACGGCCGCCTCATGACCCTCGAAGCCGCGAAACTCGGCTTGGTCACAATCCTCGCTTGTGATCGCCACGTCGTCATTATCGTCGTCGCCCTCACCCGAAAAACACGAGTACGACGTCGCCAACAGCAGAAATCCCAGCACCGCCACGCCGCCGAGCGGCCGGGTGAAAATCGCGCGCACGCCGTTCGATGATCCATTGAGCAACCCAAGTTCCGCGCGCAGTCTATCAATGACCGCGTCCAGATCCGCGGCGTCCAGCGCGCTTGCACAGGCGAATGCATTCCGATCGAATCGTTTGTCCTCCAGCCGCGCGCAGAGCGTTTTCAGGTCGCGCCAGAACGCGTCGTCGCCCGTGTGCCCGCGAAGCAGCGCGAACAGATGCTCAATCACCGCCTCCGCGGACTTCCATGGCGGCGGCGCCGCGTCGTGCACGCGAAGGAAGTTACGAATGTCGATGAGGCTTGTCGTCCGCAGGTCACGCAATGTGAAACCTCCCGCAATTCATGACGATGAATAGGCGTCCTGGCGGCGGCTAGTGATCGTCGTCCCACCAGTCCTGTTCCTCGTAGCACTCGCCGCCGTACTGAAGCATGCCCTCGAGGTAGTCGGCGAGCCGCTCGTCGCTCATGTCCTGAAATGCATCGAGCAGTTCCTCGCGATATGCCCCGCCAAGGTCCGGCAGGCAGGCGAGGATGTCGGAGCGATCGGATGAAGAAATCTCCGCGCGTTCGACGATCGCGACAAGCTCGCAGAACACGTCGGCTTCTCGGCCCGTGTAGTCGTACCAGTCGGCGCGCTCGCAATCCTTGTTTGTGAAGGCGTCGTCGTCGTTCGCATCATCGTCCGCCGGAAAGGCGTCATCGTCCGAAACGTCGTTCGTGCCGTCGCCGTCGCCATCACCCGAGAAACACGAGTACGACGTAGCCATGAGCAGAAAACCTAATATGGCCGCGCCACCGAGCGGTCCGGCGAAAAACGCGCGCACGCCGGATGGCGAGCCGTTGAGCGTCCCCAGTTCCGCGCGCAGGCGGTCGATCACCGCGTCCAGATTCGTGACGCCAAGCGCGCTCGCGTTCGCCAAGGCGGTAGAGTCAAAGCGCCGATCCTCCAGGCGTGCAAGCAACATTTTCAGGTCGCGCCAGAACGCATCGTCGTCCGCCCGTTCGCGAAGCAGCACAAACAGGTGCTCCACGACCGCGTCGGCCGACTCCCACGGCGGCGGCGCCGCGTCATGCGCGCGCAAAAAGTCACGGATGTCGATGAGGCTTGTGGTTCGCTGGTCACGCATCTTCGACTCCCAGGGTTTGTTGCCGTTTCCCGCGATCAATGGTCGTCGTCCCAGGCGAAGTCGTCGCACTCGGCGCCATAGTCGAGCATGCCTTCGAGATAGGCGGCGAGTTCCGTGTCATCCATCTCCTGGAAGAGCTCGAGCAACTCCGCGCGTCGCGTCGCGCTGAGTTCCGGAAGGCACTCCAGGATGTCGTCCTTCTCCCCCGACGATATCGACGATTGCTCGACGATTTCTATCAGCGCGCAATAGATCTCCGCCTCCTGCCCGTCATAACCCTGCCATGCCGCGCGATCGCAATAAGGGTAATCAGGCGTGATCAGGACATCCGGATCGCGCGTCGGGGGTGTGTAATCGTCGTCCCACCACTCGTCTTCGTCGTCGTCGGCGTCGGAATCCGCGGGCTGGCCGTCGTCATTGTCATCGTCGTCCGGCTCATTTTCGGCGCCGTTATCGGCCACGCCGCCATCGCCGTCGCCGTCGCCCGTGAAGCAGGAGTAAGACGTGGCCAGCAGCAAAAACCCCAGCACCGCCACACCGCCGAGCGGACGGTCGAAAAAAGCCCGCACGCCGCCTGGCAAGCCGTTCGGCGTCCCCAGTTCCGCGCGCAGGCGATCGATCACCGCGTCGATGTCCGTGACGCCAAGCGCGCTCGCGTTCGCCAGGGCGGTCGCGTCAAAGCGCCGATCCTCCAGGCGTGCAAGCAACATTTTCAGGTCGCGCCAGAAACGGTCGTCGCCCGTGCGCTCGCGAAGCAGCGCGAACAGATGCTCGATCACCGCCTCCGCGGATTCCCACGGCGGCGGCGCCGCGCCGTGCGTGCGCAAAAAGTCACGGATGTCGATGAGGCTTGTCGAAAGGCGGGAAACCATAACGAACCCTCCTTGCCCGGGACGACCATTTCAAATGATTAGAAATTGCAGTGAACGGACTCTATCATGCGCCGCGATGCGACGAAAGAAGAAAATGAGCCTCGCGGTTCCCGGTCCGAGGTCAAATGCGAGCGAAGCGAAGTGCGGGACTCTCCGGTTCGCCGGCACGATTGGAGTGCCTTCGCACCATCGGCCCGGCGCCGCGAAAATCCCCTTGATGCTCTGTGTTCTCTGTGTCCTCTTCGGTCCGGTCTCCCTCGCCTGCCGCGAAGAGCCCGTCGTTCCGCCGTTTTCCGACCCGATCGCCGAATTCGACGGCGTCGTCGTCCTGACCGGCGCGCAAAAAGCGTCTCTGCTTGACGCCGTGCGGCGAGGACTGACCAGCGAACTTCAAAGGCCCGACGCGCTGCTTTCCGCGACGCCCGCCGCCGGCGCCGTCCTCGAGGTATGGCTCGACGGCCGCGTGGCGTGCCACGTCGCCATCGCCGACGGGCTTCACGTCGCGCTCGAACAGGCCGTCGCCGCACTTCGCGAGGACGACGATTTCCGCGCACGCGTCGCGCCGAAGATCGTTGATGCGCGTATCAAGATTGGCGTCATCGACCGTGTGACGAGAATCGACATCGACGCGGAAGCGTCCGTGCCGCACGCCGCGCGGATCATCGCGGCGCAATTCGAGCCGGGCGTCACGGGATTTTTGCTCGCGATCGGAAACGGGCACGCCGTCCTTTCGCCCGACGCCATTGTCACCGAGGGTCTCGCGCTCGACATGAATCAGGCCGACCCCGTGAAACGCCGCATCAAGCGCCCGCGGCTTATCGCGGACCTGATGCGTCGCCTGTCGCGCGAGATCACCGGCAAGACGAACGCCTGGCGCTCGGGCCGCTTGTTCGCCTTCTCGACGCAATCGTTCATCGAGAGCGCGGACACCCAGGACGGCGCGCGCGGCGCGGTCGATCTCGATCGCGGATTCACGACCGTGGGCGACCTCGACAATGGGCGTCTGCGCGCCGCGATCGACGCGAATCTCACTTATCTGGCCGGCATTGCGCGCAACGGCGGAACGCTGCGTTACGATTATGACCCGCTGACCGATCGCGAGACGGGCGCGTATTATCTGCCGCATCACGCGGGGTATGTGCTGCGGCACTTGCAGGCGGCCGCCATGCTCCGCGAGCCCGCGCTCGTCGATCGGGCGATGCCGCGGCTTGCGTGGCTGCGCGAACGCATCGTCACGCCGCCGGACGCGCCGGACGTTTCGATCGTCGTCGATGGCGGGGAATCGCTGCTCGGCACAAACGCGCTGATGGCCCTCATCTTTTCGCTGCTTCCGGATGCTTACCGCCAACCCGGCGACGATGCGCTGCGCGACCAGTTCGGCCGCGCGATCCTTCGGTTCCGAATGGACGAGCCGGGGCGGTTTTACGAAACGTACGCGCAAGCCGCGGCGATGTCCGCGCCCAAGCGCCAGCCGCGCTATTTCCCGGGCGTCGCGCTTTACGCGCTCGTGCATCTCCACGAAGCGACGCACGACGATTTATGGCTTTGGGCCGCGCGCGAAATCGGCGAGGTGCTTGCGGCCCTCTGGCGCGCGGACGGTCCGGACG
>JAIOHV010000044.1 GCA_019912885.1 bacterium | reverse complement strand
CATGTATGCGTGCGGCATCGTGTTCACGCTCGGCGACGACTACTTCGTGTTCGCCGAGGACGCCGCTCAGGTTTGCGACCTCATGGACAACGACTGGACCTGCTACCAGACCTGCATCGACAACGACTGCCCCGGTGACGTCAATGGCGCGCTCGCCTGCATGACGGCCTGCGACGCCGCGTAAACGGCAAGCCGATAGAAACCGGAAACGGGGGGATTCGTCCCCCCGTTTTTTTTGTGCCCGATGCGGTTTGGGATCCCGCGCCCGTGCCCGACGGCGCAATGGACAAGATGGACAAAATGGACCGGACGGACCCGCTGACGAGCGCGCACCCGCCGGCGCGACTTCATTCCGCCCGCTCGCCGGTTCAAGAGTCCCGCCCCATCTGCCGATACAAGGATTACCGCCGCCACGGGTGCGGCCACACCGCGAGCGAAAGGGGCCAGGGAAGGTGCTTTCGCGGACAGCGTCCCGTTTTGCCATTCTCGCCTTAGGCGTCGCCCTCGCGGGCGCGGCGCCGGTTTTCGCCGACTCGCCGCCGCCGTTCCTGCCGCTCGGTGCGTCGATTGAATCCGACCGCCCCGGCGCGGCATTCGGCGTTTCCGGCGGTACGGCCGGCGACGTCAACGGGGACGGCTATTCCGATCTTGTCGTCGGCGCGGACGGATACACCACGGTCAACGCGGGCGACGGCGCGGTCTTTCTGTATCTCGGCACATCCGACGGCCTTTCGACCGAACCCGTCTGGGCCGCGTTCGGTGACGGCGAAAACGCCGCGCTCGGCGCGTCCGTCCACGCGGCCGGCGACGTCAACGGGGACGGCTATGCGGACATCGTCGCGGGCGCGCCCGGTGCGGGTGCGTCGGGAGAAGGCGCGGCCTACGTGTGGTTTGGCGGACCCGACGGTCCCGCATTTCCCCCCGACTGGTCAATCGCCGGATCGGCCGCGGGCGCCTCGCTCGGCATCGCGGTCGCCTTCGCCGGCGACGTGAACGGCGACGGATACGCCGACCTCGCGCTCGGCGCGGACGACTCCGGTGCAAGCGGTGAGGGCGCGGTTTACGTTTTCCACGGCGGCGTGTCCGGACCCGCGCCCACGCCAACGTGGTCGTTCAACGGAACGCAGCCCGGCGAGATGTTTGGCTTCGCCGTGGCGACGGCGGGCGACGTGAACGCGGACGGCTTCGCGGATCTGGCCGTCGGCGCACCCGGCTACGCGGCGGGCGCCGGTCGCGTGCGCGTGTTTCATGGATCGGCCGGCGGCCTGTCGCTTGCGCCGGACGCAACCCTCGATGGAACGGCGAGCGGGTCGTTTGGCGCTTCGGTCGCCACGGCCGGCGACGCGGATGGCGACGGCTACGCGGACCTTCTCGCCGGCGCGCCGGACGCGGGCGACCAGGCGGCCGAAGGCGTGGTCTATCTTTATCGCGGCGGCGTGCTTGGTCTTGGCGCATCCCCCGCTTGGAGCTTTGAAACGAACAGCGCCGGCGCGCACCTGGGTTTCGCGGTCGGTCCGGCAGGTGACGTAAACGGCGACGGATATGCCGACATCATCGCCGGTGCGCCGGATATCGCGTCGGGCGCGGGCGCGGCGTACGTGTTTCTCGGCGGCGCGGCCGGACCCTCGAACACCCCCGTCGCGACCTTCGTCGGCGCGCACGCGGGCGCACGGCTCGGTGCGGCGGTGTTCGCGGCGGGCGACGCCGACGGCGACGGATTCGCCGATCTGTTCGTCGGCGCGCCGGGATATTCGAACGGGCAGTCCGGCGAGGGCCGCGTGCTCGTCTATCGCGGCGGTGCACGCATGCCCGGCGCGGCGCAGGCGATCCTGCAGGGCAATCAGACCGGCGCCGATTTCGGCCTGGCGCTCGCGGGCGCGGGCGACGTGAACGGCGACGGATTCGCCGACGTGGCCGTCGCCGCCAAGAGCCACGACAATCCGCAACTCGACGAAGGGCGCGTGTTCGTTTACCACGGCGCGCCGGGAGGCGTGGTCGCGGCCCCCGCCTGGTCCGCGGAGAGCGATCAGTCCAACGCGCGTTTCGGCAGCTCCGTCGCGTTCGCGGGCGATGTGAACGCGGACGGCTACGAGGATCTTATCGTCGGCGCGCAATTCTTTGACGCCGGCGAGGTGAACGAAGGGCGCGCGTTCCTGTATTACGGAAGCGCCTCGGGATTGTCTCCGGCGGCGGGCTGGACTGCGGAAGCCAATCAGGCGCACGCGTATCTCGGCATCGCGGTCGCGGGCGCGGGCGACGTGAACGGCGACGGGCATCCGGATGTCGTCGTCGGCGCGTCGGGCTGGGACGGATCGAACGCGGACGAAGGCGCGATCTTTGTCTTCAACGGATCGCCCGACGGCCTCGGTGCGGCGGCGTCGTTCTCCACGATCGGCGGGCGCGCGAGCGCGGCGCTCGGAAGCGCGGTGGCCTCCGCCGGCGACGTGAACGGCGACGGATTCGCCGACGTGATCGCGGGCGCGCCGACATGGGCCAACGGCAACGCGAACGAAGGGCGCGTCGCCGTCTATTTCGGCTCGCCCGAAGGCGTGACGGCCTCCGGCGCGTGGACCTTCGAATCGAATGTTTCGGAAGCGAAGGCGGGATTTTCCGTGGCGTCGGCCGGCGACGTGAACGGCGACGGATACGCCGACATCGCGGTCGGCGCGCCGACGCACGCCGGCGACCAGTTCCGCGAGGGCCGCGCGCTCGTGTTTTACGGATCCGCCGCGGGCCTGCCCGCGTCGCCGTCCTGGATCGGCGAGGGAAACCAGTCGCTGGCCAACTTCGGCGTGTCCGTCGCGCCCGCCGGGGACGTGAACCACGACGGATACGCCGACCTGCTCGTCGGCGCGAACTTCTTCAACACGACAAAAACCTACGAAGGAAAAGTCTTCCTCTACCTCGGCGGGCCGGGCGGGCTTTCCGCCGAACCCGCATGGACCGCCGCTGGCGGGCAGACCGACGCGAACCTCGGCGCGTCCGTCGCGGCGGCCGGCGATATGAACGGCGACGGCGTCGCCGACTTTCTCGTCGGCGGCCCGCACTTCCACGGCGACCAGATCGACGAGGGCTTCGCGTTCGTGTACCTCGGCAATCGCGGCGGGGTCGCGCGTCCGGTAAACGCGCTGCGTTGGGGATTTGACCGCGTGCTGCATCCGTGGACGACCGCGTATTCGGGAACGCGCTACCGCATGAAATCCGTCGCCGCCCTGCCGTTCGGGCGCGGGCGCGCGTCGGTCGAATGGGAGATCGCGCCGTTCGATGCGCCGTTCACCGGCGTATCGACGATCGAACCGGCGGCGGATACCGCAAGCGGCGACGCGCACGTCGCGCCCGTTGTCGTGCCCGAACCGGATGCGTACCGCCACCGCGCGCGGCTGCGTTTCGATCCCGCGACGACGCCGTACGGACTGGCGAGCCCGTGGTCCGTCGGCGGCCAGCCGGGCGAGCCGTCGGGCGTGCACGTACGCACCGACTGCCCGGGCGGCTGCCTCATCGATGACGCCTGTTATCGCGACGGTACGACGAACCCCGACAACGTGTGCCTGGTGTGCGATCAGGCCGCCGATCCGGCGGGCTGGTCAGACAACAACGGGCAGTCCTGCGACGACGGCGCGTGGTGCAACGGCGCGGACGCCTGCCAGGCGGGAACGTGTTCGATGCACACGGGCGATCCGTGCGGCGACGACGGCACATTCTGCAACGGCGTCGAAAGCTGCGATGAATCGCTCGACGCGTGCGTGCATTCGGGCGATCCCTGCCCCGACGACGGCCTGTTCTGCAACGGCGTCGAAAGTTGCGACGAGGAAAATTCCGAGTGCGCCGTCACGGACGATCCGTGTCCGGATGATGGCGAGTACTGCAACGGCGTCGAAAGTTGCAACGAATCGACCGACGCGTGCGTCACCACGGGAAATCCCTGCGGCGACGACGGCCTCTACTGCAACGGCGCGGAGCAGTGCGACGAGCAGCTCGACCTCTGCGCGCACACCGGCGATCCGTGCGACGACGACGGATTTTTCTGCAACGGCGCGGAAAGTTGCGATGAAGACCAGAAAGCGTGCGTGCATTCGGGCGATCCCTGCGGCGACGACGGCGTCTTTTGCAACGGCGACGAAAGCTGCGACGAAGGCGCCGGCGCGTGCGTGTCTTCCGGCGATCCGTGCGAGCAGGACGGCGAGTTCTGCAACGGCGCCGAAAGCTGCGACGAGGACGCGCGCGAATGTGTGTCCGCGGGCGATCCTTGCGAGGACGACGGCCTGTGGTGTAACGGCGAGGAAAGCTGCGACGAAAATGGCGACGAATGCGTCCACGCAGGCGATCCATGCGGCGATGACGGCGTCTTCTGCAACGGCGACGAGGTCTGCGACGAGAGCGTCGACGAATGCACGCACTCCGGCGACCCGTGCGCGGAGGACGGCATTTTCTGCAACGGGGTCGAAACCTGCGATGAGGATCTGTCGGCGTGCGTTAGCCCGGGCGATCCCTGCGGCGACGACGGCCTGTGGTGCAACGGCGACGAATACTGCGACGAGGCCGCGTCCTCATGCGCGCACACCGGCCGCGCGTGCCCGGACGACGGCTACTTCTGCAACGGCCCCGAGGTCTGTCTGGAGTCGGAGATGCTGTGCGTCTCCGAGGGCGATCCATGCGAGGCCGGAGACACCTGCGACGAATCCGCCGACGCATGCGAAACCATCCTCGGCGACGACGACGATGACGATGACGATGATGACGACTGGGGCCGCGAATGGGAATTCGGCGAGCCGTTCGGTCTTGGCGAGTTCGGCGATGACGACGACGAAACCGACGACGGCGGCGACACGCTAAACGGCGGCGACGACGACGACGAACCCGACCCCGTCGACGACCCGGACTACTGGAACCCGGACGCGGACGATCCGAAGGACCGTGACGGCGAGAAGGACGGGAACTGTTGCGGGTGTTGAGGGAAGAGGCTGGAAGGCTGGAAGGCCATCGCAACGCAAACATGCGCGCGTGACTTCGCTTGATCTCTCGCCCTCGTTTACGTTCCCGCTCCTTCGCTCAATTCACGCGGCGTCGCAAGCGATCATGCAACCGAGCGCACCCTGAACGTTGCCAGGGCAGTCGTTGTCCAGGCACGCCTGATAGCATTTCCAGTCGTTGTTCATGACGTCGCAAACCGACGCTACGTCTTCGGGGAAGAGGTAATAATCGAAGTTGTCCGGCATCACGAAGGCGATGCCGCAGTCGTACATGTCGGCGACCGTATCGGCGCAACCGCCGCTTGAGGAGACATCAAAGCAGGCATCGAAGCAGTTGTCATCGCACGTTCCGAGGTCCAGGCAGTCCGCGAAGCAATTCCATGTCGGGCTGTCGGTCTTGGCGCCGGCGTCATGGATCCAATCCTCGGAGAGTTCGCACCATTCCCGCAGCGTGTCTTCGTCAAGCAGATTGCCGTCGGGATCCCGAAACGAAATTCCGCAATCCAGAAACATGCCCTCGCCGACCTCGGCGCAACTCATGTCGTTGGCGAAATCGTCATCGTCATCGATGGCATCGTCGTCATCGTCGCCGTCATCGCCGTCATCGTCGTCATCGTCGTCATCGTCGCCGTCATCGTCGTCACCGTCGTCGTCATCATCATCATCATCTCCGCCATCGTCGTCATCTCCGCCGTCATCGTCATCTCCGCCGTCGTCGTCGTCGTCATCGTCGTCGACGGGATCGCCCTCGCCGGACGCATCGCGCTCGGCGTCGCCGCCGCCGTACAGATCTTCGTAGCTGTACTCCGGCCCCGGCTTGTCCACGATGCCCACGCGCCCGCACGAGGCGAGAACCATCAGTGTCAGCAAGAAGGTAATCAGAAAAAGGACAAGAGAAGGCCGCCATGCGCCCCGAACGGGATATCGGACGAACATACCCAACCCCCAATCGCATTTCATTCAGCGATCATGAGTATTCCTGTCCCGGACAAAGGTCAAGAAATCTTTTTATCGATGGAGTAGCGACCGGCGTAAATTATTGTGGGCACGGCGCGCAGATGTGCGTTGAATAGAACGCGTCGGCCAGGGCCGGCCAGATCCTTCGCTTCGCTCAGGATGACAAATCGCGGGATGACAAATCGCGGGATGACAATTCGCGCGAGCGATACAATGAAATCACCAACGTCATACGCGATTCGCGATGACCTTCCAGCCTTTTTAGCCTTTCAGCCTTCCAGCCTCTTCTTCAACAGCGCCTGCGTGATCTTCGGGTTCGCCTGGCCGCGCGTTTTCTTCATGACCTGCCCGACGAAATAGGCGAACACCTGCTGCTTGCCCGCGCGGTACTGTTCGACCTGCATCGGGCTTTCGGCGATGACCTCGTCGACGACCTTTTCGATTTCGCTCTCGTCGGCGATCTGCGTCACGCCGAGTTCGGCCACGATGTCTTCCGCGGATTTGTCCGACTCGAACATGCGCGAGAGCACGTCTTTCGCGATGCGGCCCGTGATCTTGTCCGACGCGATGAGCGCCACGAGGCCCGCCAGGCGCGCCGGCGGGATTGGCGAGCTTTCCAGGTCGAGATCGCGCTGCTTGAGCGCGCCGAGAAGTTCCGACGACACCCAGTTCGCGGCGAGCTTGGCGGGCACGTCGCATTTGAGCACCGCTTCAAAATAATCCGCCAGTGCATCGTCGCCGGTCAGCACCGCGGCGTCGTACGCCGACAAGCCAAGCTTCTCGACAAAGCGTTTGTGCGTGTGCCAGGGAAGTTCCGGAAGTGCCGCGCGCTGCACCTCGATGAGATCGTCCTCGACGATGAGCGGCAGAAGATCCGGGTCCGGGAAGTAGCGGTAGTCGTGCGCCTCTTCCTTGCCGCGCATCGAGTAGGTGCGGCCCTTTTCCGCGTCGTACAGGCGCGTCTCCTGCACGATCGCCTCGCCGTGCTCCAGGGCATCCCACTGCCGCGCGGCCTCGTATTCGATCGCGCGCGCAATGAACCGGAAGCTGTTGATGTTCTTCAATTCCGTGCGCGTGCCGAACGGATCCGCGGGCGTCGGCCGCACGGACACGTTGGCGTCGCAGCGCAGCGAGCCCTCCTCCATGTTGCCGTCTGAAATACCCAATCGACGCACGAGCCGCCGCATCGTCTTGAGGTACGCGGTCACCTCCTCCACGTCACGGAAGTCGGGCTCGGAGACGACCTCCAGAAGCGGCACGCCGGTGCGATTGTAGTCGATGAGCGATCCACCGCCGCCGTGCATCGACTTGCCCGCGTCTTCCTCGATGTGGATGCGCGTGATGCCGAATTCGCGGAGCGTGTCGCCGACGACGACCGGCAGCTTCCCGTGCTCGCACAGCGGGCGATCGTACTGGCTGATCTGATAACCCTTGGGCAGGTCGGGATAAAAATAGTTCTTGCGCGCAAAGACGGATTCGCGGTTGATCGCGCAGCCGGTCGCCAGGCCCAGCGCGACGGCCATCTCCACAACGCGCTTGTTCATCACCGGAAGGCTGCCGGGCATGCCCAGGCACACGGGACAGACCTGCGTGTTTTCCGGCTCGCCGAACGCGGTCGGGCACGCGCAAAACGCCTTGGTGCGCGTGGCGAGCTGCACGTGCACCTCCAGGCCGATGACGATGTCGTACGGCCGCGCGCTCATTCGATCCCCCGGAACGCCGGCACCGGCCGCGGCGGCAGAATCTGCTCCATCGCGTGCGCCGCGCGCAGCATCCGCGCCTCGTCCATCCAGCGGCCGATGATCTGCAGCCCGATCGGCAGGCCGTGCGCATCGACGCCGCAGGGGATCGACATGCCCGGCAGGCCGGCGAGGTTCACGGGGATCGTCAGCACGTCGGACATGTACATGCGCAGCGGATCGTCGGCGCGCTCGCCAAGCGCGAAAGCGGTCTCCGGCGAGGTGGGCGCCATGATGAGGTCCACGGTTTCGAACGCCTGTTCAAAATCGCGGCCGATCAGCGTGCGCACCTGGCACGCGCGGCCGTAGTAGGCGTCGTAGTAGCCGGCCGACAGCGCGAATACGCCAAGCAGGATTCGGCGGCGCACCTCGTCGCCGAACCCCGCGCTGCGGCTTTTCGTGTACATCGAAAGCAGGTCGCCGGCCGTCTCGCGCACGCCGTAGCGCGCGCCGTCGTAGCGCGCCAGGTTGCTTGAGCACTCCGCCGGCGCGACAAGGTAATACGTCGCGATCGCGTACCGCGTGTGCGGAAGCGAAATCTCGCGGATCGACGCGCCAAGCTCGCGCGCGCGTTCGATCGATTCGCGCACCGTTTTCGCCACGGCGGGATCGACCCCTTCGCCGAAATACTCCGCCGGCACGCCGATCGAAAGGCCGTCGATGCCGTCTTTCAGTCCGCTCGTGAAATCGCCGGCCGCGTCGGGGCTGCTCGTGGAATCGCGCGGGTCGTGCCCGCAGATCGCCTCGAGCAACATCGCCGCGTCCTCGGCTGTCCTCGTCATCGGCCCGACCTGATCGAGGCTGCTCGCGTACGCAATGACGCCGAATCGCGACACGCGGCCGTAGGTGGGCTTCAGCCCCACGATGCCGCAAAGCGACGCGGGCTGGCGGATCGAGCCGCCGGTGTCCGTGCCGAGCGCCGCAAGCGCCATGCCCGACGCGACGGCCGCGGCGCTGCCGGAGGACGACCCGCCCGGCACGCGCGAAAGGTCGTGCGGGTTTCGCGTCGGGCCGAACGCGCTGTTCTCGCCGGAGCTGCCCATCGCAAACTCGTCCATGTTCGTCTTGCCGAGACTGATCGCGCCCGCCTCGACGCACAACTTTTCCACGCACGTCGCCGAATACGCCGGCACGAAATTGCCGAGAATCCGGCTCGCCGCCGTCGTGCGAACGCCCTGCGTGCACAGGATGTCCTTCAGCGCGATCGGCAAGCCGAAAAGCGGCGGAAGATCCTCGCCCGCCGCGATGCGTTTGTCGGCCTCGTCCGCCTTTTGGCGCGCGTCCTCGGCCGTGGACGTGACGAACGCATTCAGGCGCGGCTCGAGATGCGCGATGCGCGAGATGTGCTCGTTGACGAACTCCACGCAGGTGCCCTCCCGCTGGCGAACCCGTCGCGACGCCTCGGCGAGCGTGAGATCGTCGAGCGTCACGTGGCGCCGCCCCCTTCGACCGTGCGGGGCACGACGACGAAACCGCCCTGGCGCTTGGGCGCATTGGCAAGCGCGTCCTCGTGCGACAGGCCGGGCAAAGGCTCGTCCTCGCGCAGCGGCAATGGCTGCGGGCGCGCGTGCGCCGTTTGCGGGATGCCGGAAACGTCGAGCGACGCCAACTCGCCGACGTGCTCGAGGATCGCGTTCATATCGCGCGTGACGCGCTCGACATCCACGCCCGCAAGATCAAGGCGAGCCAATAGCGCGACGTGGCGGACGGTTTTTTCGTCGATGGACAACGTTGCTCCAAAAAAGGCCGCGAGGCGGGTGTTTCGCGTTTATCGGCGGCGCCCGCGGCTGTCAAGAAAGCCAGGGACCGCCGGGCGCAAGCGGGGCACACTTGCGCCGAACGATCCTACTCCTTCATCGCGGCCAGCGCGGCCTCGATGTCGGAGCGATGCTCCGCCGGCGGATCGGTTTCGAGATACGCGGTGTACGCGCGCGTCGCCAGTTCCATCATGCCGAGCTGCTGATACGCCTTGCCGAGGCCATAGTTCGCCTGCGCCGCGCCAAGCTCCCGGGCCGCGTCGAAGGACGCGATCGCCGCCTGTTGCCGGCCCGTCGCATAATACACCCAGCCAAGCTCCAGATGTGCGTCCGCGCACGCGGGGCAAAGCTTCAGCGCTTGCTCGAGTTCGCCGATCGCGCGGTGATTCGCCTTCTTTTCGCGCAACGCGCGGGCCTTGGCGATCCGCTCGCGCGCGGCGCGCTGCTTCTCGGCGGTCGTGCCCAGCTCCTTGTCGTCCCCCGGCACGCCGCCGGCGACCAGCCCCTTGACGCGATCGCCGTAATGCTCGACGGCCTCGCGCGCCTGCTGATGCGCCGGGCTCGCGT
Source organism: bacterium (assembly GCA_019912885.1). Taxonomy (NCBI): domain Bacteria; species bacterium. The sequence goes on along the minus strand of JAIOHV010000044.1, from coordinate 4,192 downwards.
TTTTCGCGGCTTGCGCGTGCGCAAGCGCCTCTTTCCACTTCTTCTTGTCCGAGGCGAGCTTGGCGAGCACGAGGTTCGCCCCGACGTTCGATGGATCCACGCTTGCCGCGTGCGTTGCGGTCTCTTGCCCCCGCTTGGCGTCGCCGGTCGCGACGAAAACGCGCGCCAGAAGGACGAGCGCCTCGGCGCGCAGCCGGGCGGCCTCGCCGTCCTCGCGGCCCGCAAGTTCGGCTTCGTCGGCCTCGGCGGCGGCGCGCGCATACGCCGTCGCCTCGTCAAACGCGCCCCGTGCGAGCCGGCACGCCGAAAGCGCGATGCGTCCCTCGCGCGTGTTTTTGGTGTCGGCGTCGAGCGCCTCGGCCTCGCCGCAAGCGCTCACGACCGCCTCCGAGTCCTTGTTTCGCCCCTCGGTGATCGCCGTTTTCAGGTTCACGAAAGCCACGCGCGCGTCGGCCTTGCGATAGGCGTCCCCGCCGATCCGGCGCGCCTCGTGGTATTGCGAAAGCGCCTCCAGGCGCGTCTCCGCGGTGTCCATGCGATCGAGCTCGAGTGCTCGCTGATACGCCTGCGCGGCGAGAACGTCGGGTGCGAGCTTTTCGGCCGGCTGATCCGGCGCGCGGCCCGGTCCGCCGGTCGTGACCGGAAAGAGCAAGACCGCCGCGAGCGCGGCGACGACCAGAAAAACGATGAGGACAAGCGCAAGCCAGACGCCCCGCGTCAGCACGCGCTTTTTCGGCGGGGCGCCGTTTCGCGAAGGCGGGGGCGGGTCCGGCTCCGCCCAGCGATTCACCTTCTTGGGATTCGCGTAAACGAGCCGCCGGCCGTTGGCATCCGTTTCGCCGGATTCGTCGATAGCCGGCGGGGACTCGGCTTCCCCGAACGCGATTTCGGCTGCCGCGGTGGCCGTGTCATCGGCCGCGGGAGTCGTTTCGTCGTTCACGTCCGGCGGCGCCGACGTATCGGAATCCTGCGGCGGAAAATCCGGCGGCGCGGGCGCGTCCTTGGCGGCTTTACCCTTGTGGCGTGAGGACCCGGCGCCCTTGGCCGGCTTTTTAAGGCCAAGCGGCGGCGTCGCATCCTTGACGAAAAATCGCGTCACGTGCTCGCACGATGGGCAGCGAACCTGCGTCCCCTCCGCGGACAGCTCCGCGTCCGGGATCGGAATTTTCTTGTCGCAGATGGGACATTGAACATTCATCGGAGTGACACCCTGGAAGCCGCGCATTTTAGGCAAACGGCGGCCGGAATGAAAAGGGCGATGAAAGGAGGATTGAGGATTGAGGATTGAGTCGAGCTGCGGCGCAGTGTGAGGACCGCGAAGGCGGCGCCACGGTTTTCGCGAGGATCCGGCGTGGGACGATGGGTCGCGTAGGCGACTTGCGATTCCACTCGATCCTCAATCCTCGATCCTCAATCCTTGATTTTCGCCCAATGGACATTCCCCGCGCAATGGAAAATATTGACGCGGCGCGCGATCAACCCGCGAGGTCGGCTTGGATTTCGAAAAACTGCTCGAACGCATGAAAAACGATCGCGCCGTCGTCGGCGTTGTCGGGCTCGGCTACGTCGGCCTGCCGCTGGCGCTCGCCTTTGTCGAGCGCGGCCTCGGCGTCCTGGGATTCGACATCGACGCCGCCAAGGTCGCCGCCATCGAACGGGGCGACAGCTACATCGCGTATCTGCCCGCCGCGCGCGTCGCCGCGGCGCTTGGCGCGGGCCTGTCCGCGACGACGGATTTTTCGCGCGCGAGCGAATGCGACGCGCTTCTCATGGCGGTCCCGACGCCGCTGACGCGCCACCGCGAACCGGATCTGTCGTTCGTCGAACGGACGGCGGAGCAGATCGCGCCGCACCTTCGCGCCGGTCAGCTCGTGGTCCTGGAGTCAACGACGTATCCCGGCACCACGCGCGAGGTGGTCGTGCCGATCCTCGAGGAACACTCCGGGCTCGTGGCCGGCGAGGATTTTTTCGTCGCCTATTCGCCCGAGCGCGAGGATCCGCACAACAAGGAATTCGACTGCACGCGCATCCCGAAGATCGTCGGCGGGCTCGACGAAAAAAGCCTCGCGCTCGCGTGCGCGCTGTACGGCCGGCTGACGGCCGTCGTACCCGTGTCCTCGCTCGCGGCGGCGGAGGCGGCCAAGCTCCTGGAGAACATTTTTCGGGGCGTGAACATCGCGCTCGTCAACGAGATGAAGCTCGTGCTCGACGCGATGGACCTCGACGTCTGGGAGGTGATCGACGCCGCCGCGACCAAGCCGTTCGGCTTCATGCCCTTTTATCCGGGCCCCGGACTTGGCGGACACTGCATTCCCATCGACCCGTTTTACCTGACATGGAAGGCGCGGGAGGTCGGCGTGCCGACGCGCTTCATCGAACTGGCCGGCGAGATCAACACGCGCATGCCCGAATACGTCGTCGAGCGCCTCGCCATCGCCCTGAACGATCGTTCAAAATCGGTGCGCGGCGCGCGCATCCTGATCGTCGGCATGGCCTACAAGAAAAACGTGGACGATCTGCGGGAGTCCGCGTCGCTGCGTCTTGTGCGCCTGTTGCTTTCGCGCGGGGCGGATGTCGCCTATCACGACCCGCATATTCCAAAGATCAAGCCCACGCGCGAGTATCCCGATCTCGCGGGCCTTCAAAGCGTGCCGCTTGACGACCTGACGCGATACGACGCCGTGCTCATCGCCACCGCGCACGACGGCATCGACTTTGAGCGCATCGCGCGCGAGGCGGCCATCGTCGTCGATACGCGAAACGCGATTCGGCGCCGCGATCTGGCGAACGTGTACCGCGCGTGATGCATGTTTATTGGGGAGGCTGACCGATGACCGAGGCAGGCGAAACGATGACCGGCGTTCCCATGCTCGATCTGGCCGCGCAGTTTAAGCCCATCGAGGCCGACGTGCGCGCCGCGATGGAGCGCGTGCTATCGACGCACGTCTACATCAACGGCCCCGAGGTCGAGGCGCTCGAACGCGAGGTGCTCGCATACGCCGGCATCAAAAAGGGCGCGGCGATCGGCGTGTCGAGCGGCACGGACGCGCTTCTCGTCGCGCTGATGGCGCTTGGCGTCGGCCGCGAGGACGAGGTCATCACGACGCCGTTCACGTTTTTCGCGACGGCGGGCGTCATCCACCGCCTCGGCGCGTATCCGGTGTTCGTCGATATCCGGCCCGACACGTTCAACATCGATCCCGCGGGCGTGCGCGACGCGATCACCGAGCGCACGAAGGCGATCGTGCCCGTGCATCTTTTCGGAAGATTGGCGGACATGCCGGCGATCCTCGAGGCGGCGGGCGGCATTCCCGTCATCGAGGACGCGGCGCAGGCGATCGGCGCGGGTCACCCGGATGTCGGTTTCGCCGGTTCGTTCGGGCGGGCCGGATGCTTCAGCTTTTTCCCGAGCAAGAACCTCGGCGCGCCCGGCGACGGCGGCATGGTCGTCACGAAGGACGCGGCGTTCGGCGACAGGGTGCGCAAACTCCGCCAGCACGGCGAAACGAAGCGCTACCACCATGAGCTCGTCGGCGGGAACTTCCGCCTGGACGCGATGATCGCCGCGGTCCTTCGCGTCAAACTGCCGCACCTGGACGCGTGGCACGCCGCGCGAATGGCAAACGCCGCGCGCTACGACTCCATGCTCGCCGATGCCGGCCTTCTCGGCGAACACGTCCTCGCGCGGCCGGGCGACGCGGTCGCGCCCGTCCATCGCGAAAACCCCGTGACCGAGGGCGATCCCGCGCTCGAGCCCGAACCGCCGATCGGCCGGCACATCTACAACCAGTACACGCTGCGCGTCGCCGACCGCGACGGTCTGATCGAGCATCTGCGCGCCAAAAACGTCGGCTGCGCGATCTACTATCCCGTGCCGATGCACCTGCAGCCGTGCTTTTCGTACATGGGTTACGAGCAAGGCGCGTTCCCCGAGGCCGAGCGCGCCGCGAGCGAGGTCATCTCGCTGCCCATCTACCCCGAACTGACCGAAGCGCAGCAGCGCTATGTCGTCGATGCGATCGAGGAGTTCTACAAGGCGGCGAAATGAGGGGCGGCGTGACGACGCCAAAACGGAAAGCGCCGATTCCGCGAGCGGATATGGTCGGCATCCCGAAAGACGTCGCCCTGCCCGCGGCGATCGTGTCGCACGTTTTTTCACAGGTGCCGTTCATCTTGTGGGGCGGCTGGGTGC
>JAIOHV010000043.1 GCA_019912885.1 bacterium | reverse complement strand
GCTCCGAGCGGGGCGGCGAAGTGCGCGGTCGATATCGCCTTGGCATCGCCGCTTTCGTCTTTTTCCGGGGCGGTGCCGACCGCGCACTTCGCCGCCCCGCTCGGAGCGGGGCGACTGCGTTTGCGGCCCTGACATCGCGGTGCGCGGGATTTCAGCAGCCGCAGCCGCAGCCGCCGCTCAGCAGTCCGTCGTCGTCATCGTCATCATCCGCGTCAGCGCCGAGGCCGCCATCGCCGGCATCGTCGTCGTCCCCGGCATCGTCATCGCCGAAATTGTCGTCATCGAAACTGTCGTCGTCGCCGGCATCGTCGTCCGTGTCGTCGTCCATGTCGTCATCGGCCGCATCATCGTCCATGTCGTCATCGGCGGCGTCATCGTCCATGTCGTCATCCGCCGCGTCGTCGTCCGCGGCGTCGTCATCGTCGTCGTCGCCGGTGAGATCGACAATGTCGCCCGGATCGACCCACTCGAAACCTTCGTCGGTGATGTCGTCGACAAGGCCCATCAGCGTGTCGAAATCGACGTTCGAATACGCGCAAAACGACGCGACCACGTCGCGCACGATCGACAGGCGGTAGGCCTGGTCGAGGATGTCCTCAACGTCGTAGCCGGGAAGGCCCGGGAACAGGCAGCCCATGTTCGACGGCACGATGCCAAGGCCGGAACTTCCCACGGTCGACTCGAACGGGATCGTCTGTGTGAGGGTGATGCCAAACTCGGTTGCGAACTGCGGCGCGCCGTCGATGGGATACGGGAACACGAGCGGCTGGTCGAGGTAGTAGTCGAAAAATTCCGCGAACACGGAGTAGTCGCCCTGGCTCGCCAGATGCCACGGCGTCTCCCACACGACCGGTTCAAGGCCCTGGTCGTGATATTCGGACAGGCCCCACTCGATGCGGTCACGCACGAACACGTCGGAGTCGAACGGTAGCGGGAGCGCGTAGCCGTTGATGACGAATTCCGGATCGCCCGTCGTGCCGTTGTCGAAATCGTTCTGGTGCGTGATACCGAGCATGGTCAGGATCGCGCCGTTATCGACCACGTCGTGCAGCAGCGTGACAAGCGCGGGATCGTCGTCGAAATGGAACTCGACGGGGGTCGGCCACGTCCACGCCTGCGGGTCCTTGTAGACCGCGATGACGGACACGGAAAACGGCACGTTGCGCGACGCGAGGCCCGCGGTGAGCGTGACGAGGTTCGGCGAATCGGTGACGACCGGGGCCATCTCGTAGAAACGCACCATCGCGCGGCGGCTCGGGGCGACGCCGGTCTGGTAGAACTCGTGCAGCACGTCGGCGAGCACGAGCATTCGGTCATCCTGGCCTTCGAAGTAGAACGGGATCTCGGCGAAGAAACACAGGTTGCCGCCGCAAAGGAAGTGCGGGACATCTTCGTCCGGATCGCTTGCGTACGTCATCCAGGAATAGACATCGACGGCGCCGTCGATCTCGACGCCGAAGTAGGAATATTCCTCGTCGCGGGGCACGGCGCGGCCCTTGTAGAGGATCGCATCCTCGCCGTCGCCGTCGTCGTAGCCCGTTCCGCGAAAGCCGAACGGCGCGGTGGTTTCCCAGTATTCCCAGAGCTGTTCGAAATCGGCGCCGATCCACATGACGCGGTGCACGCCGCTGCCGACGTCCTCCAGAAATGCGCCGGGCACGAGGTTTCCGCCGTGATCGTCCACGTAGAGCACGTGTTCGTACGCGATCATGTCGCCAAGCGTGTATCCCGCGACGTCGATCGTGACCGTGTCCGGGTCAAAATGCCCGACGAGGTTGTAGGTCATGTTGGCGATCAGAACGCCCTGCCCGGAGCTGGCCGTGCCGTCGTAATAGATGACGGACTTGGCCTGGGCGGGCGCAGCGGCAAGGCCAAGGGCCGCCACGGCAACGAAAACCGTGAAGAAGATTTGGGCGCAAGTGCGTTTCATGGTCGTTTCCTTCCTGTCTCTACCTATCGGATTATCCGCTTCGATCATGAGCGGAAAGCGGTCGAGAACAGGCTGAAAGGCTGGAAGTTCATCGAAGAGTTAGTCCGGCGGGTTGTCATCCTGAGCGAAGCGAAGGATCTCATTCCGTGGTGGCGCGTGGCTAGACCCTTCGCTTCGCTCAGGGTGACAATTTGCGCGAGCATTTTCGAATTTGTTTATGCGATTCATTCCGCACTTCGCATTCCGCTCACCAGCCGCAGCCTCCCGAGTCGTCATCGTCGTCGTCGCCGGCATCCTCATCGCCGAAGTCCTCCGGCGCTTCCTGCCCGTCCATGCCGTCGTCGCCGGCGTATTCCTCCGGCGAGACGAAGCGATAGCCGCGATCGAGGAACTCATCGACGAGCGCGAGGATGTCTTCGTTTTCGATCGAGCCGTGGTGGAAGAAAAACGACGCGACGCCGTCGCGGATGATGGTCATGCGTTCGGCGCGATCGAGCATCGCCTGCGCCGATCCGGCGACATCCGCGGGATCGATGAGGCCAAGCGTTTCCGGGATGATGCCCATGCCGTACACGCTGACGGGGGTGTATTGATAGACGATCTGCGAGAGTGGCTCGATATCCTCGCCGAACACGCCCTCGGCGCCGGGGCGGAACGGGAAAATGAGCGGCCGGTCCCAGTAGGTATCGAAATATTCCGCGAACACGCCGAACGCGCCGTGCGAGGCGCCGTAGTGCGGCGTCTCCCAGATCAGCGGCTCGTATCCCTCGCTCCAAAGCTCGGCGAGGCCCTTCGTAACGCGGTCGCGCACCCAGTCCCCGGAATCTTGCGGCAGGGGGTCGTTGTCGAGATTTTCGACGAACTCCCAGTCGTGCGCGGTGATGCCGTCGCCGTTCTGGTGCGTATAGCCGTGCATCGCCATCGTGCCGCCGCGCGCCATCATGTGGTCGATTGCGATAAGGAAATCGGGGTCGTCCGCGAGCGTCAGCGTGGTGTCCACACCGCCGAAATACAGTCCGATCGGGTCGCGCGTGACGGGGATGACGCCGAAGCCGAACGGCACGTCGCGTGCCGCGAGTTCGTCGGCGAGCGCCACGAGGCGCGTGGGGCTGACAAAACCAGGCGAGAGGTCCTCGACGCGGATCATCGCGAGGCGCTCGGCCGGCGCGCCGGTCTCGTAGAACTCGTGCAGGCAATCCGCGAGCACGAACAGGCGCTCGTCCACGCCCTCGGCGAAAAACGGCATCTCCGACAAAAAGCAGACGTTGTTGCCGCAAAGGAAGTGCGGGCGCTGTTCGGCGCCGTCAAGCGACGTCAGGGTGGAGTGCACCTTCACATGTTCGCCCGTCACGTTGACGTTGTAGTAGGACAGGTCGATTTTGCGCTCGACGGTGTGATGGCCGTATCGGATCGCGTCGCGGCCGTCGTTTTCGATCCAGTCATCGACGGAAAACCCGATCGCCTCGCTGCCTTCGACCTCGGCCAGTTTCCAGAAATTGTTGTAGATCCACAGCGTGCGGACCTCGCCGGATACGACGGTTTCCAGAAAGTCGTCCGACAGGCCGGATTCGTCCTGATGGCCGATATAAACGACGAAATCGCCCGCGCCGGCACCCGCGAATTCGTCGATGGGCGCGGTCGAAACGTCCGGGTCGAAGTGCCCGATCATGTTGAGGAACATGTTGGACATGGTGATGCCGTCGGTGTCGCCGCCGGCGTCGTCGTAATAAATGACGGTGCGGGCGGAGACGGGGGCGGCAAGGGCCAGCACGGCGAGGGTCGCGAAAGTCACCGCGAAAGCAAGGCGCAGGGCGTGCGTCATCGGCAAGGCGCTCCGGGAAAATGGGGATTCACGTTGTTCCGAGTGTCCGCGCACAGGCGGTCACGGTCAAGACGACGCGCACGTCGCGGGGCGAGGAATCTTGAATTTTCGTCACGGTTTTTCAGAAATCTGTCGCGCTAACGGGTGCCGTCCAAAATCGTTGAATTGCCAAGACGCATAAAAATCAAGGGCTTACGCATATACGGCGTTTGGGCACGGGACTTGCTCATAGTTATCCTTGCGATTGCCCGGAACTTAGCGGTTTCGCGGCAGGGCAAATCTCCTCTCGCGATACCGGTTTTTGCCCCTCCGGTATCGCTTTTTTTTTATTCAAAATCCCTCGGACGACCGGCAAATCCGCCGAATGGCGATGGACGCATGGACATCATGGACCGAATGGACGTGATGGGCGGATGCAAACAACGTCACGGGCACGGCGGCGCCGAGCGCCGCGCGGTGTTTGCGGCACCGACATCGCCGGAGGCGCGCTATTTTCCGAGTTTCGCGTCCACGCTGTACGACCCGGCGCCGATGACGAATAGCGCGAGGAAAACGACGCCAAGCTCGATCGCGTGTGAAGCGCCGGCCAGCCCGTCCCCGCGCGACAGATGGTGCGTCGCCGCGATCCCCATCACGAACGCAAGGAACAACGCGGCGACGCGCGTGCCGAGGCCGAGAATCAACGCGATGCCGCCCAGACACTCGGTCAGCGCGGCCGCGAGGCCGAACGCGGTATGCCCGAAGTCGATGCCGATGTTGGCCATCGCGCCGCCGACCTTCGCCCAAAGTTCCGGCCCGCCTTCGAGTTTGGGAAACCCGTGCGTCACGAACATGGCGCCCACGCCGGCGCGCAGGATGAACAATCCGAAATCGCGATACCGTTCTAGACCCGAAAAGAGCATACACGCCTCCCCAATATTTTCCGTCTTTCAAAACGATCGCGGCGCGCGGTCCGGCCGGGGACGTGACGCGCGCGCGATTTCGTTGTTTATAATGACCATTCGAATCGGCGGAGCAAGACGGAACCGGTCGCCGGCGCGACAATGACGCCGGATCGGTGGGTTTGCCCCGTGCAAGGAGCCGCGTATGTCGACCGTTGCCATCGTCGTGTTTTCGGCCGTGGGTTATCTCGTCGCATATCGTATCTACGGCCGCTGGCTTTCCGGGCGTGTCTTCGCGCTTTCCGCGAGCGCAAAAACGCCGGCCCACGCGCGTCAGGACGGCGTGGACTTCGTCCCGACGAAGCCGGAGGTTCTGTTCGGCCATCACTTCACGACGATCGCGGGGACGGGCCCGATCGTCGGTCCGGCGATCGCGGTCATTTGGGGCTGGCTGCCGGCGCTTTGCTGGGTGATTGTCGGGCCGATCTTCATGGGTGCGGTGCACGATCTGGGGGCGCTTGTCATCTCCGCGCGGCATCGCGGCGACTCCATCGGCGAGATCGCCGAGGACATCGTCAGCCCGCGCGCGCGGACGCTGTTCCTGCTGATCATCTTTTTCCTTCTGCTTCTGGTTATTTCCGTTTTCGGCTGGGTGATCGCGGTGATCTTCAAGCAATACCCGCAGTCGGTGCTCGCGGTATGGTCCGAAGTGCCGATCGCCGTCGCGCTGTCGTACTTCGTCATCAACCGGCGGATGAACCTTCGCCTTGGCGGGTTTCTCGCGGTGGCGGCGATGTTCGCGTTCGTGTATGTCGGATACCGCGTTCCGCTAGAGATGCCGGCAATCGCGGGCGTCTCGCCGACGATCCCCTGGATCGTCATCCTGCTGGCGTATTCGTACGTCGCGTCGACGCTGCCGGTGCATCGCCTGTTGCAGCCTCGCGACTACATCAACAGCCACCAGCTTTTCATCGTGATGGGGCTGCTCGTGTTCGCGGTGCTGATCGCGCGGCCGGCGGTTGTGGCGCCGGCGTTCGATCCGCATCCGGCGGGCGCGCCGCCGATGCTGCCGATGCTTTTTGTCATCGTCGCGTGCGGGGCGATCTCGGGGTTTCACAGCCTCGCCTCAAGCGGCACGACGGTGAAGCAGCTCGACCGCGAGACGGACGCGCTGCCGATCGCGTTCGGTTCCATGCTGCTCGAGGGCTTCCTCGCGGTGCTCGTCATCATCGCGTGCACGGCGGGCTTTCCGGATCACGCGGCGTGGGCGGCGCGCTACCGCGACTTCGGCGCGTCGAGCGGGCTTGGCGCGACGGTCGGTTCTTTCGTCGACGGTTCGGCGTGGATCATGGCGCAAGCCTACCCCGTCACGCACGCGCTTCTGGCGACCGTCATGGGCGTGTTCGTCGCGTCGTTCGCGAGCACGACACTCGACTCCGCGACGCGCATCCAGCGCTACGTCGTCGCGGAGCTTGCGCGCGGATACAACCTGCCGCGGCTGACGGGCAAGCACGCCGCGACGGAAATCGCGGTCGGCACGGCGATGCTCTTTGCGCTGACCAACAAGGAAGGCACGGGCGCGCTGATGTTGTGGCCGCTTTTCGGCACGACCAACCAGCTTCTCGCGGGGCTCACATTCGTCGTGATGTACGTCTTTCTCGTGCGCACCGGCCGCCCGACCTGGTTCATGGTGTTCCCGATGATCTTCATGATCGGCATGACCGGTTGGGCGATGTTGCTGAATCTCGGCCGCTTTTACGCGACCGGCCAATGGGTGCTTTTCGTCGTCGGCGCCGTTGTGCTCGCGCTCGAGGCGTGGATGATCGTGGAGTCGATCGCGGTCGCAAGGCGCCTTCGGGGCGAGCGATGGCAGGCCCAGCCGGAGGCCTGACTTCGCCGGAGGGCTCAGGCAGGCGCCCCTTTGCGACGACCTTCCAGACTTCCCGACTTCCAGACTTTCAGACTTAAGCCCCAACATGAGGTTTGGCCGACGAAGCTGTTGATTTATCGGATGTTTTCCAATATTCTTCGCGGCGGTTCGTTTTAACGTGGCGGCATCGTGCAAACGCGTGTTTTCCTTGCGCGGGCCGTCCGGAATCCGTGGGGCGGACGATGAGCTATCTTGCGCACTACAACCTGACGCACGAGGCGTTCACGAACGCGCCGGATCTGCGGATGTTCTGGCCGGGGGCTCCGTACGAGGCGGCGATGGCGAAGCTGCGTTTCGCGGTGGAAGCGCGGCGCGGACTCGCGGTCTGCACGGCGCCGGTCGGGCACGGGAAGACCACCATCGCGCGGCGCATGTTCGACGAACTTTCGGGCGACGAATACGTGAAGGGGCTTCTTGTCGTTATCCACTCGGACGTCACGCCCGACTGGCTGTTGCGCAAGATCGGCGGGCTGCTCGGCTGCGGCAACGCGCAGATGGACAAACTCACGCTGCTTTCGCGGATTTACGCGCGGCTGCGTCAGATTGATGAAGCCGGAAAGACGGCCGTGATCCTCGTGGACGAGGTGCAGATGCTGGCGAGCCGGCAACTCATGGAGGAGTTTCGCGGGCTTCTCAACATCGAACTTTCCGGGCGCAAGCTCATCAACTTCGTGTTCTTCGGCCTGCCGGAAACGGAGCATGCGCTCGCGCTCGATCCGCCGCTGCGTAACCGCGTGGCGCTTCGGGTGAAGCTGTCGCCGTTCGACGCGGCGGCGACCGCACATTACGTGGCGCATCGGCTTGTCGCGGCGGGCGGAAGGGGCGATCTGTTCTCCGACGCGGTGCTGCGCCGCGTGCACGAGGTCTCCGAAGGCACGCCGCGGACGATCAACACCGTCTGCGACAACCTGTTGCTCTGGGGCGTGCTCAACGGATCAAGGAAATTTACCGTCGAGACCGTGGGGCAGATCGCCGAGGATCTCGGGCTCGTGCGCCGCGAGCCGCTTGGCATCGTGGAGCGGCTGCTTTCCGAGGGCGAGCCCGGCGACCGCGAGCGCGCGGACACGGACTGGGATTTTCTAAAGGCGGGCAGCATCGACGAGATCCTCGGGTTTCTCGGAAAATAAAAGACCGGAAAGCCGGCACGCTTCCGCGGATGGACAAGATGGACATCATGGACGGAATGGACATCATGGGCCCGTTGACCAACGCACCGCGGTTTTCGACGACCTTCCCGACTTTCAGGCTTCCAGGCTTCCAGGCTTTTCCAGGGCACGGGCACGGATTGAATGGCGTTGCGTACCGTTACAATCGCGCGCGCGTTCTTTAATGATTCTTGACACCCCAAAAGTCGGTTTCTATAGTCGGTTCCGCTCTCGCTTAGGCGAAGATTGGACGCGTTCCGCCGCCCGGCCGGCGGGCGCGGGAACGTCTCGGCGATATCGTCGGGCGCGCGGGTGTAGCTCAGTTGGTAGAGCACGAGCTTCCCAAGCTCGGGGTCGCGGGTTCGAAGCCCGTCGCCCGCTTGACGCCAGGCCGGGCCATTCGCACCGGCGGATGCGTCGTGTACGGTTCGATTTCCGCAAAGGCTCCAGTCCGAGGGATTGGAGCCTTTGTCCTGTCGGCGGGGCATGGCCGGAAAGGCGTTGCGATGCCCCGCCCGCGGGAGAACGACAAATGGGGAGGCCGAACCGCGTGGTCCGTTTTGCTCCGAGCGGCGCCCTGGCCCGGCCCTTTGCGGCGGGCGATCCGGATCTTTCCGGATCGCGGCCAAATAAGGCGCCGGTGACACGGCGCGGATCGACGGCTCCGGCGCCCGGCCGGAACGTCGATGACGCCCGTGCGCGGCGCGGCGGAATGGGGCGCCGATGAGCATCGTCAAGGCCATCGCCAAATGGGTGCTCATCGCCATCGGCGGCCTTGTCGGTTTTGTCGTCGTCGTTTTGCTCGCGCTGAACTTCCTTTTGCAATCCTCCACGTTTACCTCGTTTGTTCTTGGCCTCGCGCTGCCGCCGATCGAGGAGTCGCTCGGCGCGGACATCGGCGTGGAGAGCCTTGAGCTTTCGCTGTTTCCGGTCACGCTCGATTTGAAGGGCGCGTACATCACCCCGGCCAAGGGCGAATTCAAACGCCGTTTCGCCGAGGTGGATTCGCTCGAGCTGGAAACCGCGTTCTGGCCGCTTTTGCGCGGGCAGGTCGTCGTGGAGCACGTCACGCTGCACGGCGCGTCGAATTACTTGTTCATTAACGAGAAAGGCCTGGCGAACCTGCCCTTCCCGCCCGGCGAGGAAAAGCCGGACGAGCCCGACACCGGCCCGCCCGACCTGAAGCTGCCCATCGAGATCGAGAAGATCGAAATCCGCGGCGTGCAGTTTTATCTCGACGTGGACGCCGACCCGGCGATCGAGGGGCCGGAGACGGAAGTGGCCGTGCGTTCGATCGAGCTTGACGCGCACGGCAGTCTGTCCACCGGCGACACGCACGCCTTGCTGCGCATCAGCGACGGCGCCTTCCGCGCGGGCGAATTGCGCGACACGCTGACGAGCCTTCAGGCCGACGCGGATTTCTCGCTTGCCACCTGGAGCGGCGCGATCACGCGGCTTTCGCTGCGTATCCCGGACGTGGAGATCGACGCGACCGCCAAGGCGCGCGACGTCCTCACGGAGATGGTCGCCGAGGCGGACGTGAACGGCCGCATCGACATCGACAAGGTGAACAAGCTGTTCATGCCGGAGCCGGACCTTGCCGGCACGCTCGTATTGACCGCGCACGCCGAGGCGCCGCTGCCGGACTGGAAGGTGGACGGCAAGATCGGCATGGAGGGCGGGCGCGTCAACGCGATGGACCTTCGCGAGTTTCGCATCCTGTTCGATGCGAACCAGGACCGCGCGAAGCTGACGGAGCTTTACCTGATGCTTGCGGACGGCGTCGTCGCGGCGGACGCGGAACTCGGATTGAAGGACGAGATGCCGCTTGAGGCGCGGGTGGAGATCGACGACCTGAACGTCAAACGCGTGCTCGCCGATTACGGGCTCGAGGGTCTTGGCGTCGCGAGCCACCTGACCGGCGACATCAACGCGAGCGGCCGGCTTGGCGGCGAGTTCATGAAGATCGGCGCCGACGCGAATTTGCGCATGTACGACACGCGGTACACCGACATCGTCGCGATTCCGCGCGCGAGCCTCATGGCCGACATCGATTACTCGCCCGCCGCGCTCGACGTGCATCGGTTCGATTTCCGCTCGCGCGACACGGTGATCGACGCCAAGGGCAAGCTTGGGCTCGAAAGCCAGGCGCTCGATTTCAAATTCCTGGTCGACGCGAAGGACCTTTCGGAATTCTCGCCGATCATGGAGCAGAAGCTCGCCGGCAAGCTGCGCGTGCAGGGCGCGGCGAAGGGCACGACGGGCAACCCGAACGTGCAGGCCGAGATTCGCGGCTACGATCTCGCGTTCGGCGCGTACCGGCTCGACGAAATCTCCGGCGACGCGTCGATGGCCGGCAAGAAGGCGCGGGTCTCAAACCTCGTGGTGCGTCAGGACGACGCGACGTTGAAGCTATCCGCGGAGGCGCTGCTTTCCGGCACGACGCCGAAGATCACCGCGGACGTCGAGATCCCGAGGTCGCCGATCGAGGACTTCCTGGAAATCGCGGGCATGGCCGAGATGGAGGCCGAGGGCTTCGTCGCCATGACCGCGCACGTCGAAGGCCCGGCCGACCGGCTGACCGGCAAGGCGAAACTCGACGTGGAGGACGCGACCGCGTTCGGCGAAAACGTGAAATCCGTGGAACTGGACGTGGCGCTTGACGGCGGGGTCGTGGACATCCGCAACCTGATCGTCACCAAGCTCGTGCCCCCGCGGCCCGATTACGGCGTGCGCGCGGACAAGATCCGCAAGGACGTGCCGAAGGATCAATGGGTCGAGGCGAAGGTGCAGGCCAAGGGCACTTTCGACCCGGCGACGGGCAAGCTCGATCTGCGCCTGGCCGCGGCCAACCTGAACGAGCAGGCTTCCGACATCCTCCGGACGCAGGGCATCCCGCTTGTCGCGGACATCAAACTGGATGTCGACGCCGAGGGCACGATCAAGGACCCGCGCGCGACGGCGGTGCTGTCGATCAGGAACGCGCGGTTTGACCGGATGATTCTCGGCAATTCGGACCTGAAGGTCGAAGTGGCGGACAAGAAGGCGCACGTCACCGGCGAACTTCTCGCGCAGCGCGACGTGGTGGAGATCGCGGTGCCGCCGACGGTGCGCGCGGATGACTGGCTGATCCGCCGCATCAACTCGGAACTCGAGCCCGAGCCGATGTCGGTTGCGCCGGACGAGCTGTCCGAACTGACCGGCGAGGAGACGCCGGAGGACTTCACCGCGGCGCCGCCGCCGGCGCCCGAAAAGCCCAAGGCGCCGTCGGACGTCGGAGTCATCCGCGTGGACGTGACGGTGGGCATCGACGCGCCGAACACGGTCGAGGGCGAGGTCGTGTTCGACAAGTTCGATTTCTCAAGCTTCCTCGAGCCGTTGAAGTCGGACAAGGACGAGCTGGGCAAACGCGTTCCGAAAAAAGCGAGCGTCGCGCCGGCGACCGACGCCCCGCCCGCGGATTCGGACGAGGAAATCGTCGCCGGCCGCCTGAACGGCGCGGTCACCCTGTCGGGAAACCTCGCGGATCCGAACGCGCTCGCCGCGTCGGTCGATCTCGACGAGATTTATTTCCGCAAGAACGCGCTCGTCATCCGCAACCAGTCCGAGTCCGGGCAGGCGCAGCCGGTCCAGATCGAATACGCCGGCGGGAATCTGAACGTGCGTTCGTTCCGCCTGGCCGGCAAGGGCGTGGACCTGACAGTGACCGAAGAGGCGGGCGGCTTCCGGCTGGAACTCGTCGCCGCGCTTTCGGTCGGGCAGGAGTTCACCGAGATCCTCACCGACGCGAAAGGCCGCGTGCGCGTGGTCGCGCGCATCCCGTCCGATCTCGCGGTCGATCGCGCGACGGCGGAGGTCACGATCGAGGACGGCTCCGTCGCGGTGCAGGGCGTACCGACGCCGGTGGAAAACATCGACGTGCTCATCACATACGGCGACGGCGCGGCGGAGATCGAGCGCCTGCGCGCGGCGATCGGCGGCGGGCGCCTGGAAGGCGGCGGGCGCATTCGCCTCGCCAAGGGCGAGGACGACGTGACGGACGTGCAGGTGTTCGTTCGCCTGAAGAACGTGCGCACGGGCATGGATCCGTACCTGGAGGCGGTCATCGAGAAGGTCGATCTGCTCGTCACGACGATCCGCACGGGCGCGAACAAGGGCAAGTTCGAGATCTCCGGCGAGGTTGTGGTGGACAAGGCCGTGTACACGAAGAACATCGACTTCATCGAACTTTTCAACCAGCTCGCGGAAGTCGGCCGCGAAAAAGAGGTGAAGGGCACCGAAACCTACGAGGCTCGCGAGGAGTCGCTGTTTTTCAACATCGCGCTGCGCGCGGACGGCGACGTGATGCTGATGTCGAACCTCGCGGAGATCGAGACGAAGTTCGACCTCGTGCTCGTGGGCAACGACGTGACGCCGGGCCTGCGCGGTTCGGTGGACGTGGTCGAGGGCTGGGCGACGGTGCTCCAGAATACCTACGACGTGTCGTACGCGACGATCCAGTTCTACGACGAGCAGCGCATCTTCCCGAGCTTCGACATCAACGCGCAAACGGAGGTGCGGGGCTCGAAGATCTACGTCTCCATCGCGGGTACGCCGCTCAACTACAACATCTCATTCGCGTCCGATCCGCCGCGCACCGAGCGCGACATCTTCTTCATGCTTGCCACGGGAGCGAGCTACGACGAGTTCATGGCCGGGGGATCCGGCGGCGGCGACGAGGCCGCGGCGGCCGCGGCGCAGAGCCTGGTGGGGAGCCAGCTAAGCAAGCTCGCCGGCGGCGCGACCGGGTTTGACGTTGGCGTCGATTCCGCGGGCGGCACCGCGCGCGTGAAGGTGACAGGCGAGGTCGAAAAGGACCTCTACCTCACGATGTACCGCGGGCTTGTGGACCAGACGCTCGGGTCCGAGCTCGAATACGATTTCCTGCGCTACGTCGCGCTTGTCGGCTCCTGGAGCAACATGGCCGGATACGAGGACGTGGAATCTTCCGGCGCCTTCGGAACCGGCGTGCGTTTCAAGATCGATTTCCAATAGGATGATGCCCCGCATGCGCTCCATCGCCGCCGCCCTTCTCGCGATCGCCGTCATTGCCGGCGCGGCCGCGCGCGCGCATGCCCAGGACGCGGCGGCCGAGGCGCGGGGCCTTGGCGAGATCGTCACCGCGATCGAATACGACGTTCCCGCGTGGATGCCGGACAACGAAATCCGCCGCGTGACGCGCATCAAGAAGGGCAAGGCGCTCGCGCGCTGGCGCGTGGCGAGCACCGTGCGCCGCATCCATCTGCTCGGCTACGTGGACAACGTGGTCGTGAAGACCGAGCCGCACAAGGACGGCGTGAAGGTCGTCATCAAGATCTACGCGCGCTACCAGGTGCGCGACATCGTGGTGAAGGGCAACCGGACGCTCAACGATCTGGAGATCATCGAGGACGTGTTGCGCCTGAAGCCCGGCAGCGACTTCCGCCCGGAGGACATCGCGATCTACGAAGGCATGGTCCGCGATGCGATGGCCGACGTGGGGCACCTGAAGGCGACGGTGAAGATCGCGGCGGAGCAGACCCCGCGCGACATCGACAACAAGGTCGATATCGCGGTCGAGGTCAACGAGCGGCCGACCTACCACGTCGAGACGATCGTGCTGTCCGGCGACCTTGCGCCGTACACGCGCGAGAAGATCCTGCGCGTGCTTCGCTGGAAAGACGGGATGGCCTACGAGAAGGAGCGCGTGGACACGGGCCTGGAGCGCCTGAAGAACTGGCTGAAGACGCGGCAGCACTACGAGGCGCGCGTCGGCGACATCGACACGGAAGACGAGACGACGGTGAAGATCGACCACGATCACTCGTCCATGACGTTTTTCATCCGCGTGGACGTCGGGCCGCGCATCGAGACAATCTATCCGTCGGATTGCTACACCTGCGCGCAGAAGAAGTGGAAGCTGAACAACCACCTGGACGTGAAGAACAACCGGCGTTTCACGCGGTACGTCGTGGAGCCGTTCGCCGAGAAGATCGAGGACTACTACCGGCGCAAGGGGTACCTGGACGTCGACGTGACCGGCGATTTCGAGGAGGCGCTCGACGAGGACGGCGAGAAGGTCAAGCGCCTGGTTTTCCGGATGGATCGCGGCAAGAAGTACAAGATCGAGGAGATCGACTTCAAGAACAACGACAACTACGAGGATCCGGATCTGAAGGACGAGCTGGACGCGCGCAAGTACTTCCTGCCCGAGGACTTCAACAAGAGCCTCGAAAACGTCATCGCGCACTACAACCGCAACGGGTTCATCCAGGCGAAAATCCTCGGCAAGTCCGCCACGATCGACGAGGGCACCGGCGAGGTCTTCATCGAAATCGTCGTGGACGAGGGCCCGCGGGCGCTGATCGAGTCCGTGGATCTGTCCGGCAACGAGGTGCTCGACGACACCGTCTTCCGCAACATGCTCGAACAGGCCGAGCTGATCCCCGGCTACCCGTACAATCCGTTTCTCGTCGCGGAAACCAAGACGCGCATGATCGCCAAGTACCTGACGCGCGGGTACCTGAAGGCGCGCATCCGCGAGCGCATCCAGATCTCCGAGGACGGCACGCGCGTGCAGGTCACTTACGAATTCACCGAGGGGCGGCAATATTTTTTCGGCAACGTGTACGTGCACGGCAACAAGCTGACCAAGTCGCACGTCATCAAGCGTGAGCTGTTCATCACGAGCGGCGATCCGTTCAACTACGAGGATGTCTTCCAGAGCCAGCAGCAGCTCATGAAGCTCGGGTTCTTCAACAAGGTCGAGATCGAGCCGGTCGATCCGGACATCGACGAGGAATACATCGACCTCATCGTGGACGTGGACGAGCGCAACGCGGGCTACATCAAGGCGGGCGTCGGCTACAACACGTACTTCGGCTACCAGGCGGCCACGGAAATCGGGCACAAGAACCTCGCGGGGCACGGGCGATCGCTTTCGTTCCGCACCGAGGTGGGCTTCCGCGAGGAGACGTTCGAATTCGAGCAGCGCACGGCGACGATCGTCTTCGGCTGGCCGTGGATCGCGCGACTGCCGATGGACGGCGAGTTGTCAATCGTGGACGACCAGCGCCGGCAGATCGGCTACGACCTGCGCGAGCTGGCAACGACCGCGGCGGTCAAGGTCGAGTTCCCGAAACTGTTCTACAACCTCAAGGCGACGCGGCATAACGAGGGCATCCGCGAGCTGTCGCGCCACTGGTCCGGGCGGCTGGCGTACGCGTACATCCGGGACTTCCTGTACAACATCGACGAGGACGTGGACGACCAGGAGCCCGGCGAGGTGAAGATCGCGACGATCAGCCCGCAGCTCACGCGCGACTCGCGCGACAACGCCTTCATGCCGACGACGGGCAAGGTCTACATGGCGATGCTCGAATGGGGCTCGCCGCCGCTTCTGTCGGAGATCAATTACCTCAAGGCGATCGGGCAGTTTTCGTATTACCTGCCCGTGTTCCGGTGGTTCGACAAACACGCGAAAAACGGCGTCGTATTCGCGCAGAACTTCAAGGTGGGACACGCGCAGGAATTGCGCGAGACGGACACGCTGCCGATCAACCGGCGCTTCTACCTCGGCGGATCCTCGACGATCCGCGGTTTCGGTCAGGACGAGATCGCGCCGAAGGCCGACGACGAAAGGACGCCCATCGGCGGCTATTTCATGGCTTACTCCAACACCGAGTTCCGCATCCCCATCGGCGACACGAACTTCGGCATCCTTGCGTTCTTCGACGCGGGCAACGTGTCGAGCGAATTCAAGACCTGGTACATCGACAAGGTGCGCACGACGACCGGCCTCGGGTTCCGTTACCTCACGCCCGTCGGCCCGATCTCCGCGGACTACGGTTTCAAGCTGAACCGCGAGCCGCACGAGTCCTACGGCGAGTTCTACATCACGGTGGGCAACGCGTTTTGATCCTCCCGTCGATCCGGTCGCCGATCTCGGCGAGGGGATCGCGGATGGCCCTCGCGGTTGCGGTCGCCGCCTTCACGGCGATCTTCTCGTATCTCGGTATCGCGCGGCACGAGTCCACGTTCTCGCACGACTGGCGCGACGAGGCGTACACCAACCAGATGATGTGGAACACGGCGCGCGGCGATCTGCTCTTCTCCACCGTCGAGGGGCCGCGCCGGCACGACCGCCACTTTCGGCCGTCGTTTTTTCCCGCGTCGATCGCCTACATCCCCATCCGTTCGGCGTGGGCGTGGTACATCGAGGTGGCGCTCGCCGTGGGGGTCGGCGCCTTCGCCGCGCGCCGCCTGGGGCTGCTGCTGTTTCAGGACCACGCCGCCGCCCTTTTGGCCGGCGCCGCGTGGCTCGCCTGGCCGGCGGTCCACGACATCACGCTCGGCAACCTGGACATTGAAACGTTTGTCGCCGCGGCGTGGCTGTTCGCCGCGGTGTTCTACGTGGAGCGGCGATACCTGCCGTTTTTCGCCACCGCCATCTTCGCGATCTCCTGCAAGGAGACGCAGGCGCCGGTGTTGTGCGCGTTCGGCGCGCTCGCGCTTCTGGACCGGCGGCCGGCGCGATGGTGGGCGGCGCCGATCCTTGTCGGCGCGGTCTGGTTTTTCGTGGCGCTCAAAATCATCATCCCGATCTATCACCCGTCCTGGGGCACGATCTTCGGCCGTTTCATCGGCTCCGCGGACCTGAATTTTCCCGCGTCGTTTTTCCGCGCGTTCGCCGCCGATCCGGCGGGCGTTCTCGCGCAGGTTTTCTCGCGCGAGCACATCGAGCTTTTCTACCGCATCGGGCGTCCGCTGTTGTTTCTGTTTTTGTTGTCCCCCTTGCCGATCGTGGGCGCGGGCACGATCGTCATCCAGATCCTGCTGCAACACGATCCGTTGCCCGTGCGTCAGGCGCATATGATCTCGGCGATCCTTCCCTTTGTCTTCTGGGCGTTTCTTCGCGGCGTCCGGCGCCTTGGCGAGCTTGGCGGGCGCGTGCGCGTTTTGGCCGGCCGCGAGCGCGGCGTCGCCGTGGGGGCGCTCGCGGCGGCAAATCTGTGTTGCGCCGCGCTGTGGTTCGCGCCCGGCACGTTCGGGCTTTATCAGAACTACGGACTCGATCGCATCCACGGCATGACGGCGTCGAACGTGCTCGACCGCCAGTTCCGCACGCCGACCTCGGCCGAGCTTCGCGCGCGCCGGATGGCCGATCGCGTGCCGGAAAACGTCGTGGCGATGGCGAACGCCCGGCTGTTGCTCGTGATGTCGAGCCGGCCGAATCTCATGGAATTTGGCACGCAAAAGAGCCTCGAGGATTTCGCGCCGGCGCAGGCCGTGTTCATCTGGTTTTTGCGTACGGATTGCCGCACGTGCACGTTCGCGGAGCTGTCCCCGCAAAACCTGCGGCTGGCCGGGCGGCTTGTCTCCGAGGGGCGATTCGGGGTGGCGCACCTGGACGGCGCGTTCGCCGTGTTGACCAATCGCCGCCTGCCCGCAACCGGATTCGCGCCCGACGAATCCCTGTCGCTTCCGTTCATCGGGCGCGTCGAGGAAATCGCCGGCGCGCTGGCGCGCGGCGAGGGACTTCCGCTCGACGAGCCGCGCGACCCGGATTTCGCTCCGGAACCCCAAGGCGGCGGCGCCGGAGCGCCGGGGCCCGGTCCGGCCGCGCCGCCGAATCCGGATAACGCCGGGTTTGGTGATGGGGACGTTGAAAAACCTCCCGAGTGACGATAAACAAGGCGTGCGTCTTTTCCTTTCTCCGTAACACACCGATTTTTCGGGGGTCGTATATGCATCGTCCGCGTCTCTATATCCTTTCCATCGTCGTCGCGCTCGCCGTGGCTCTCGGAACCGCTTGCGGTTCCCGCGACGCGAGCAGCAAGCACGAGCTGGTTCCGTTCGAATCCGACATCAAGCTTTCGCAGGCCGACCAGCGCTTCCTGCTCGACGCCGCTCGCAAGGGCCTGTCCGGTGAAGCCATCCCCGCCCTGCCCGCCGGCGTCACCGGAATCGACGCCGGCGGCGCGGTGGTCGAGGTCTTCCTGCCGCCGAACGAGCCGGCGATCGCCGTCGTGGCGCAGCGCCCGTTCGACAAGGCGTTCGCGGAGGCCGTCAAACAAGCCAAGGCGCACAAGAACTTCGGCAAGATCGGCGCCTCACTCGCCGACGCCCGCGTGAAGGTCGGCCTGATCAGCGAGATCAAGGAGCTCGACTATCCGCGCAAGGCGAAGGGCGAAAAGATTTTCCGGCAGATCGCCCGGCAGGTCGAGGACGGCATTCACGGCTTCATCTACGTATCGAAGGAAGGCAAAACCGCTTTCCAGATTCCCGAAATGGTCCACTACGAAGGCTGGGCGATGAAGGGCGAGACCCGATACATGGGGCGGCGCCTCGTCGGGCGGCAGCTACCGTACGTCGTCCGCGAGGCGGCGGGCACGACCAAGGGCTGGAAGGAAGGCGAGATCTTGGCTTTCCGCCAATACACGTTCATCGAGGATGCCGCGGATCGCAAAAACCCCGTCGAGGTCTTCCGCACCAAGAACATGCTGCCGCCTTTGACGACCGAAACGGTACGCGCCGGCGCCATCGCGAACGCGACGTACCTCGCAAAGGCCGTCAACGACGAGGGCCGCTTCAATTACATCTATTACCCCGAACTCGATAAATACGACCGCGGCTACAGCATCGTGCGTCACGCGGGTTCGGTGTACGGCCTGTTCGAGGCCTACAACCACTTCGGCGACGACGCCTACTTCGACGCCGGCCGCCGTTCGATGGACTATCTGCTGCGGCTTGCCGAGGAGCCCGCGGAGGCGCCGGAAATCGCGATCATCAAGGAACGCGGGCGCTCCGTGCTGGGTACGAACGCGCTCGCGGCGATGGCTTACTCCGCGATGCCCGAAGACCGCATGACCGATCGCGACAAGGAGATGCGCAACAAGCTCGGCGAGTCGATCCTTTACTACCGCATGCCGCAAAAGGGCCTGTTCTATACCTCGTTCACGCAGGCCTACAAAAAGAACCCGCCGCGCGAGCAGGCGCGCTATTACCCCGGCGAATCCATGCTCGCGCTCGTGAAGCTCTATGAGCGCACGGGCGACAAGAAATGGTACGAGGCCGCCAAGGACCTCGCGCCCGGGCAGAAGGAGCTTTGGATGAACGCCGGCCACGCCTCGGTCGGCGACTACTGCTGGGTCGGCCAGGCGTTCGCGCGCATGGCGCGGATCGAGCCGGATGCGGCGCTCGCGAACGAATATCGCGAAATCGGCTACTCGCACGCCGACGCGGTCATCAAGCATCAATACACCGCGGACGCGGCCTGGAAGGATTACGAGGGCGGCGCGGACAATTCGCGCCCGCCGCGCACCACGCCGACCTCCGCGCGCGGTGAGTCGCTCGCGGAAAACTACCTGACCGCCAAACATTTCGGCGACACGGAAACGCAGAAGAAATACGGCGCCGCGCTGCTCAAGGCGATCCACTTCTGCGTGCAGAATCAGTGGTCGCCGCAAAATTCGTGGTTCCTGCCGTATCCGGAAAAGGCCGAGGGCGGCATCCGCGGCAGCCTGATCGCCAACGACATCCGCATCGACTACAACCAGCACCTGC
This sequence comes from bacterium, assembly GCA_019912885.1. NCBI lineage: Bacteria > bacterium. The sequence goes on along the minus strand of JAIOHV010000043.1, from coordinate 18,534 downwards.
TCTCGACGCAGATCATGGCGCTCGAAGCCCCGGCCGACCTGGCCAAGCTCGGGGTGACCTGGTAGCCGGCGCGCAAGACGCCGGGCACGAAGTCACGAACAGCGATAGAAGCTTGCACCGCGCCGCCTTCGGGCGGCGCGGTTTTTTCTGGACGGTTGTCACCCTGAGCGCGTTGTCACCCTGAGCGCGTTGTCCCCCCTGAGCGCGTTGTCACCCTGAGCGAAGCGAAGGGTCTCCGTGGCTGATCGACGAGATCCTTCGCTTCGCTCAGGATGACAAGAGCGTGTGCGTCCATTCGGTTCACGGGATGACAAGAGCGCGTGCGTCCATTCGGTTCACGGCGTCCATTCGGTCCATCGTGTCCACGATGTCCATACCGTCAATGAACAATTCGGCCATGAACAATTCGGGCACGGGCGCGACGCGCGGGAGGGCGCGCCCTACTTCTTCTTGAAAATCCCGCCAAGGAGGCCTTTTTTGTCGTCGTCCTCGGGCGCCGGTTTTTTGGGCGCGGCGTGCTGGCGCTGCGCCAAAAGGCGCAGCTCGCGGCTGGCCTCGATGTTGTTCGGATTAATCTCCACGGCTTTTTTCAACTGCGTCACGGCTTTTCGCGTATCGTCGTAACGCAGGGCGATGCGCGCGAGCAGGTACGGCGGCAGATCGTCGGCCGGATCTTCCCCGGCGAGCGTCTGCAATCGCTCCTCCGCGCGCCAGCGAGCCTGGCCGTCGGCCTCTGCCTCGCGATGGAACTCGGCGAAAACTAGCCAGGCGCGCACGTCGCGGGCGTCAGGAAAGTCGACCGCGATCGGCTGCAACAAACGCACGGCGGCGTCGTATTGCCCCTGCTGGACGAGCGAGCGCGCCCGGTCGATCTGCCGGTGGATCTGCTTTTTGCGCTCCATCTGCTCGACCTGCTTATGCGTGCTGGCCGCGCGCAATCCGCGATCGTACTGCCGGCGCCGCGTGTCGGAGGACAGGATGTCGTACGCGTCGTTGATCAGCACGAACGCGCGCTCGGCGACGGGGTGCGTCTTCAGGTGGCCGAGCGTGTCCGGATGAAAATCCTTGGCCAGCGCGAAATACGCGCGGCGCACGTCGAGTTTGCTGGCCTCGCGCGTCACGCCGAGAATGCCGTACAGATCCTGCTCCTGCTTGTCTTCGACAAACTTCGTGAGCGCCTGCAGTCGCTCGCGTTCGGACGCGGTGACGGCGTGTTGCTCGGCCTCGTGCGCGCGCAGGCGGTATCCCGCCCGAACGACCAGGTCGCGCAGGTCGGCGCGATCGGGTTCGAGGTCGAACGCGCGTTCCGCGGCCGCGGCGGCTTCCGCGAATTGGCCCAGCCGATCGTAGCAGCGCGCGACTCCCGCGTGCGCGTACGGGAAAAAGCGGTCGAACGAAATGGCCCGTTGCAGCGAGGCGAGCACGCCGCGCACGGCGCGCACGTCGGCCGCGTTCGCCGCCAGTTCGGCATCGGCCTGGCGCGTGCGGTACTCGCACGATCCGTCGAAGATGTGGTTGGCCTTTTGAAACTCGTCGAGCGCCCCGCGATGGTCGCCCGCCGCGCGGCGCTGGCTGCCGGCGAGGTAACACAGCTCGGCGCGCAGGAATCGTTCGTCGTTCGCGAGCAGCTCGCCGATCTCCTTTTCGATCTGCTGATGCCGGCCGGCGGCGCGCGCCTTGACCCAACGCACCAGCGCCTCGAAGGTCTTGCTCGCGCGATCGAACAGGTGTCGCGCCAGCTCGCGCGATTCGGGCGGCAGGGCTTCGACGAGATCCGCTTTGTGATATTTCTGCGCGAGTGCGTAATAACCGCGGCGCACGTCATCCTCGGAAAAATGCAGGCGATTGACCTGCAGAAGCTCGAACGGCCGGCGATCCAACAGGCCCGGCGCGTCGCGCCGCAGGAGTGCGTCCAGCTCGCGAGCCGGCGCGGGGATGTCATCGGGTGCGGCCGTCCGCGCGGCCGGCGCGGGTTCCGGCTCGATCAGGACAACCTCGTCGAGCGTGCGTAACAGGCACAGCAAGCGCGCCGCGCGATCGAATTCCAGTTCCGTGCCGTAGAGCAGGTCCATCACGGAGCGGCGGCCGTCGATCATCGCCAGAAAGCGCCGCTCGGGCTCGTCCATCGCGAACCGGCGCGTGGCCTCGGCAAGCGACGAGGCGAGCCGGTAGATCTCGTCCTGCGCGATGCGCGCCCAGGTCTTCAGATGAAACATCGCGCTGCCCCGGCGGATGCCTTGCTCCACGAGCCGCGCGACATCGAGATCGACCTTATACGACGCGAGCGTTTCCGGCGGCGTCTCCTCGAACCCGAAGAGATATTCTCCCTCGCGCCAGCGGAACGCCTCGACGACGCGATCGGTGTAGGCCTTCTCGAGCAGGGCGGGCAGATCGCCCTCGGATACCAGGCCGGTCTCGACGACGAATCGCGGCAGATCGTGTGGCTTGCGGCCGGCGGCGCGCGCCAGCGACTCGAGCGCCACGCCGCGCGCGTGCGCCAGCTCGCGCAGCGGATTTTCACAGGCGAGGCTCGTCTCGACCAGAATCACACGCCCCGACGCGAAGAAGATGCGCTTGGCCACGCGGTCGTGCGTGACGATGAGCGCACCCGTCTCGCGCCGGATGGCGAGGGAATACATCACCTCGCCAAGCGGGTATTCCTCCAGGTCGCCGATGTAGGTAACGGGATAGTCGGTACCCATGATCTCCGCCGGCGGATGCCGGCAAGACGGCATCGATCCGTCCGGCGATCATAGCCATAACCGGGGGCGGGGAGAAGCGCCGTTTTTCCCGCGCCGGCTAGCGTCGGCCGCCGTCAGACCCGCCATTTGCGGACGGATGAAAAGCCGGACTTTTTTCGCGCGGTGCATTAGATTGCGCGCCCGATGAAACGCCTTCTCGCCCTGTCCGGCCAGATCACCGGCGATGCGCCGCTCGCGCCCCTGACCGCGCGGCTGGCGTGGCCGGCGATCGGCATGATGTATCTCGTCTCGGCGTTCAACGTCATCGACACGGAATTCGCGGGACGGCTCGGCGCGACGGCCCTGGCCGCGCTTTCGACGGGCAATTACGTCTTTTGGGCGATTGTCGGGCTGTCGAACCTGGTCGCGGTCGGCACCGCCGCGGTGGTCGCGCGGCGCGCGGGCGAACACGACATCGTATCGGCGGAGCGCGCCGCGTATCAGGGCGTCGTGCTGTCCGTCGCCTTGTCCGTTATCGCTGGCGCGCTGGTCTATATGCTCGCGCCCTGGATCTACCGCGCCGTCATGGCGGCGAGCCCCGAGGTCACGCACGAGGGCTTGCCGTACCTGCGCCTGACGCTCGTCGCCACGCCGTCGATCTTCCTCATGATCACCACGAGCCAGATCTACCAGGCGCTCGGTGATACGAAAAAGCCGATGTGGTTCATGGTCGTCGCCGTCGCGATCACCTTCGTGCTCGATTACCTGCTCATCCCCGGCAACCTCGGCGCGCCGGCGCTCGGCATTCGCGGCGCGGGCGTCGCGCTTCTCGTCTCGCGGACGGCGTTTGCGATCGTCGCGCTGGCGATCCTCGTCTCCCCGCGCTGGCCGTCGTTCATCCTGCGCCCGCACGGAAGGTTTCGGCCGGACCTGGGCCTGTATTCGCGCATCCTCGGCATCGGCGTGCCGACCGCCGTGGAGGCGACGCTGTTTCCCGTCGTGTACATGCTGCTGACGCGCTTCACGACGCTGCACGGCACCGCGGAGGTGGCCGCGCTGCGCGTGGGGCATACGACGGAGGGCTTCGTCTTTTTCGCGGGTCTCGGCATGGGCCTTGTGATGCGCCCGCTGGTCGGCCAGAATCTCGGCGCGGGCCATCCCGGCCGCGCCGCGCGCGCCCCGTGGGTCGGTACCGCGCTGCTCGCGCTGCCGGTCACGCTTTACTCCGCGATGCTCATCCTCGTGCCGGAGGTCGTCGCCGCGGTCTTCGTGGACGACGGCGAGGTCATCGCCGCGGCCGCGCGTTATCTGCGCATCATCGGCTGGAGCCAGGTTTTCATGATGACGGAGCTCGTGTTCGTCGGCGCGTTCGCCGGCGCGGGCGAAACGCTCGTGCCGATGCTCATCATCCTGCCGCTCACGCTCGCGCGATTTCCGCTCGCCGTGCTGACCGAGCGCCTGAATCTCGGCATCGAGGCGCTCTGGTGGGTGCTCTCGGGCACAAGCATCCTCAAGGGCATCGCCATCGTGATCGCGTTTCAGACCGGCGTCTGGAAAAAGCGCGTCGTTTAATAGCGGTCAGCGGTCAGCGTTCAGCGATCAACCAGACGGCTGAAAGCTGATCGCAAAATGGCTACGCGCTCGACCCCTCGTCTTCGTCCGCATCGTCATCGTCGTCGTCGCCATCATCGTCGTCATCGTCGTCATCGTCATCATCATCGTCGTCATCGGCGCCGCCGACGGTGTCGTCGATCGGGCCGACGTGCCATCGCAGCGATTCGATCACGTTGTCGAACACGCCGCCGGCCACGCCGTCGCTGCCGTCGGCATTGAGATCGAGGCCGTGAAACCAGCGGTCGTAGTTCATGCCGATGGGGAAATCGGTCACCTCGCCGCGTTCGGTTTCCACCGGGGCGATGGCGCCACCGGCGTCACGGAATTCGACATCCACGTCCGTCTGTCCGTCGGATTCGAAAAGGAACGGTGTGGCCTGCCCGCCGCCGGGCGCGATGAACGTGCCGGACAGGCGCAGCGTCAGGTCCTCGAAATCCTCGCCCGGCAGGCCGTTTGAAAATTCGTTCGCCGGTCCAACGTGCACCGTCGCGACGCAGTACTTCACAAACGGAACCTCTCGCGTCCAGGCGACGCTGAAGGTGTAGTCGGCGACGCCGACGATGTCCTCGACAAACCCTTCCTCGCCCTCGGCCGGTTCCTGGTCGGCGTCGGCGTGCTTGAAGCCCGCGTTCTTGCACGAGACGAGCTCCACGTCCTCGAACGACACGTATGCGTCGTCAAGCGTGATGACGTAGCCGAGATCGCTCGTGATGATGCGCGGCTCGCCGGCCGGGTTCCCGGCGGGATAATTGCCCTCGGCGTCGGTCGTGTAGTGATGGACAAAGCCGATGTTCGCGGTGACCGGCGGCGCGTCGTCGTCATCGTCATCGTCGTCATCGTCGCCGCACGCACCGATGAATGCGGCTACGGCGAAAAGAGCCGCCAGAATCAAAACAGGCCACAAAGCTCGAATTCGAGCAGGTTTCATGCGTCTACCCTCCGTTTGGCGCGGCGCCTTGCCGCGCGGCGTTGAAAATTACGCCGGTCCGCCACCGAAAATCAAATGGGCAAGACGGTTGGCTTCCTGACCTTCGTTCGCCGCGGAATTGTTGACGCCGCTACAAGGACCAAAATTTATCGCGATTGCGTACGGGAGTCGTTGCGTTTTGCGCGACACAATCGGGACAGAAAATTTTGTTTGGAGGGTTCCGATCATGGAGAACACGGAAAAAAGAAAACGACGCAAACCGTGGATCGGCGTGCTTGCCACCGTAAGCCTGATGTTCGCTGCCTATGCCGCCACGGCCGGAGAGCCGTACCGCTGGCCGCACGACGTGACGGGGAGCACGGTCGCCAACGGCTGGGGCTATTTCGTGGACCACTTCAATATCCTTGGCAATCACACGGAAACGGAGGCACTTTCCTACGACGGCGGCGCGGCGCGTTGGGATGATCCCGGCCTTTCGGATGGCAATTCCGCGTTCGTGAAACTTGAGACCGACGAAAGCTGGACGCTGCAGGCCAAGGGCTACGCCCTGCCCCACGCGTATTCGCAGCGCGTCGTCGTGGCGCTTCAGCCGGATGTGACCGGCGATCTGGCCGGCGGCAAGGACCCGCGCTATCGCTTTCGACTGAACATGCACGCGCTCGCGAGCGGCGCCGAGGTGCGCGCGTTCATCGCCGATCACGACGGCACGCTCGACGGGCCGGACTACGACAGCGTGGTCGATTTCCTGGGTTCGGAGGCCTCGCCGGTCGCCATCGGCGCGAACGGCGCCATTTTGAACGAGACGCCGCTTGCGATCGGTCCGGGGCAGGACGTGGAGCACGGGCAATGGATCGTGCTTGAGGTCGGCGCGGGCGGCGCGACGGCCGATCCCATCGAGACGACCGACGACGACCTGGATGAAGGGCTGTTTCAGTTCGCGCAGGATCATTGCCCGCTTCTCAACGAAATTCTCGCCGTCCCCGCGGGCGACGGATTCGTCGAGCTGATCAATCGTTCGAATTACTGGATCGGCCTTGGCAGCCTCTATCTTTCCAACAGCGATCAATATTACGGCGTGGTCAAGGGCAACGGCACGGTGGACACGCGCTCGGGCGCGAACGGCTACTTCAACGCGAAGTTTCCCGCGGACGGCATGGGCATTCCGCCCAGCGGCGGGCTGACCGTGGCCCTCGACGGCGCGGCGTTCCAGACCGCGTGGGGATTTCCGCCCGATTACGAAATCAAGGATACGAGCGGCGCTCCGAACATGCTCGAGGCTTTCCCCGGCTCGCTCGGCGCGGGGCCGCATCTCTCGCAAGCCGGGCCGGCCGTCGTGCTGTATTACTGGGACGGCGCATCGGATCTCGTCGGCGATTGCGACATGGTGATGTGGGGCGACGGCTCCTCGTTCGTGGACAAGACGGGCGTGACCATCGACGGCCCGGACGGCGGCTCGGAAACGAGCGTCTACGCGGCCGACACCGCGATCGGCTCGCAAGACCCGGCCGACACGGCGGTACACGCGCTCGACAAGGCGTTCAACCGCTGCACGCAGACCGAAGGCACGGAGGACAAGAGCGGCGGCAACAACGGCGCGGGGCTGGAGGGGCCGACGGAGGACGAGACAAGCGAGAATCTGTCCGTCACGTGGACGGAACAAAATCCGACGCCCGGCCAGCCGAGCAGTTGCATCCCCGGCGACGATGACGACGATACGGCCGACGACGATACCGCGGACGACGATAGCGACGATGATGACGATGATTGTGACGACGACTTCGCCGACGACGATTTCGATGACGACGCAGCGGACGACGATGTGGCCGATGACGATAGCGACGATGACGACGTCCTCGACGACGATTTTGATGACGACAGCGACGACGACAGCGACGACGATTCCGATGACGATGCGTTCGACGACGACAACGATATCAACGCCGGCGGCGGCAACGACGGCGACGATGACGACGACGACGGCTGCTGCGGATGCTGAGCGAACGCCGGCAATAGCGCGTGTTGCGCTGTCAGTGCCGCAAGCGATAGCGCGCGGTCAGGTGGCCCCAGACGTCATCGCAAACGCATTTGCACCACGGAGGACACGGAGGACACGGAGATCACAAAGTACGCGGGGCGCGCTTCGTTGCGCCCCGCTTTTCTGATAAGCCCGAATCCAACGCGGCTTCTCGCGTTCCCTGGAGGAATCCCATGTTCCCGCGCATTCGTTTTGCGATTCAAATTCCTTTTCGTTCCTCTGTGTCCTTTGTGTTCTCTGTGGTGAATCTGCTTTTCGCCGCGCTTCTTTTCGCGACGCCCGCCGTCGCCAAACCCGTCGCCGCCGGCGCGTCTGATGAAAAGCCCAAATACGAGGTGCGCGTCACGGGCAACGTCACGCAGGTGACGAAGGTCGGCGATCACGCGTTCATCGTGTTCGTCGACAAGGGGGCCAACGACGGCGTGAAGCTCAAGACGATGTCGGTGCACATGAAACTCGAATCGCCCTCGGCCACGATCGAGGTGATGAAGGGAACACACATCGTGTCGCCGGGAGATTTCAACGAGGCCGCGCGCGCGCGCCCGCAGGTGCTGCTTTTTCGCTCCGACGACACGCACACGGCTTTCTTCCTGTGGACGCACCACGCGGATATCGAAAAGATGCGCGCCGAGACGCACGTGAAAGGCGGCACGTTCACGCTGCCCGAACCGAAGGTGGGCGATGTGGTGGAGTTCGTGGCGGCGCCGAAGCCGACGGATACGCTTTTTTAGACGAGGATTGAGGATCGAGGATTGAGGATTGAGTAGCGCCGCCCGCGGTTTGCCGTCCATCCCGTCCATGTCGTCCATCATGTCCATTTTGTCCATGAACGATCCGGGCACGGGCGCACCGAAGCAGGCGGGACCCGCCTTCGCCACGGCTACGGCGCGCCGGGCAGCCTGCGCTCCCGGGGAATCGTACCGAAGCAGGCGGGCCGCCTGCGCTCCCGGGGGCTACCTCGGCGGTGACGCCGCGAGCGCGATGCCGCGGTTTCCGCCGGACGTTTCGGAGAGCGGGTCGGTTTGGGCGAACGCCATGAGGTACTGGTCGTACGCAAGGCGGATGACGCTCGGCGCGGACTCGGACATCGCCATGAACTCGGAGATGCCGTAAAGACGCAGCGCGAACTTTTCGTTGAGGATCGGGTTCACGCCGTCCTCGGCCTTGACGAATTTCGTGTAGTCGTCGAACGCGCCCGCCACCGCGATCGACGTCTCGTGCCGCACCGGATCGCCGAGCATGTCGCCCGTGTGGTAGAGAAGCGTGATCGTGCGTTCCGCGGGCTTGACGGTGATGACCGACGGGCTCGTCACCGCGCCGGCGAAATCCTCGTCCGGTTCGATGCCGTCCCACCACTGCGTCGGGCCGAGGACGGGATCGACGTTGTCGGAATTCGCCGAGCTTCGCCGCGCGGTGTCGCGTTTTGTCCACGCGACGCCGTCTTCGCTGTCGGCGTAGCCGATGAGCCGCCCGGCGAACGGGGAGATCGGCGTGTCGTCCATCCGCCCGCCGGAGTAATACATGCGGTAGAGGCCGTTGTGGCGCATCACGGTGGGCGCGCCGACAAATCCGTCTTCCCAGACCTGGTCCGACGCAAGTACCGGCGCTTCGCTTTTTGACCAGTGGATGCCGTCGCCGCTTTGCGCGCGCGCGATGCCGCCGCCGATGCCCGCGGCGTACCACATCGTCCAGGTGCCCGCGTCCCAAATGATCGCCGGCGCGCCGACAAACCCGTCTTCCCACGGGCGATCGGCGATGAGGACCGGCTCGCCGTCGTTGACCGGCTCGTAGGTGAATGCGTCGGTGGCGCGGATGGCGACGATATCGCTCGATGTCGCGCGGCGCTCGCCGTCCTCCTCGACCATTTGGCGGCGCTCGTAAAAAATCCAGTACGCGCCTTCGGCCTTGACGAACATCGGCTCGGCGAAATCCTCTTCGGGCGGCGCGAGCGCGACAAAGATCTGCCCGCCCTCGGTGTTCGGGTCGAGATCGACCTTGCTCCAGGGCGATACGCCCGTGAAGCCCCAGCCGGTCGAGCCGCCGAGGATGTCCTCCCCCGTGCCGCAATGCAGCATGGCGCCGCCCGCCGCGGCGCAGCAGATCGCAAGCGCGAGGCGAAGGGTGAGGAGGCGCGAGCGGCGTGTCATCAGAACCTCAGCGTGAACTGCGCGCCGATGTTGTTGGCGCGGCCTTTGACGCGGTAGTCGCCGACGACGTTTGTGGGATCGTCTTTTTTCATCGTCCGCTGTTCCATTTGATGATACTGGTCGTAGATATCGAAACTGATCGGCGCGGGGAAGACCTCCGAAAAATTCATGAACGTGAAGCCGATGCCCGCGGACAGGACGTGCGTCGTGCTGTCGATATTGTTGGTCACGCCGTTCTGGTTCGGCACCGGCGTCGGCCGCAGATTGTACCCGCCGCGCAGGTCGAGCTCGAACTTGCCGGTTCGCACCGCCGTGCCTTCCGCGCCAAGCGCGAGGCCGACAACATCGTGCAAGCCGGGATCGTCGGGCTTTTCCTCGGGCGTGGTCGGGAACACGACGCCGAAATCGCCCTGCATTTCCGACTGCGAAAAGCTGACGTTGCTTTTCATGTTCGACCACTCGTAGTAGGTCGCGTCCACGGCGAACACCAGCCGATCGTTCGGCTCGAACGACACGCCGCCCTGGTATTGGCGCGGCGAGAAGTGCGTGTGACTGGTGATGGTCAGAAGCAGGCGGCCGTCGTGGAACACGACGACGCCCGAGCGCGGCAGCACCTCGAGCTGCTCCATGTGGATCGTGTTTTTCAGCACCAGCTCCATGTTCTGCTCTTCCCGGAACGAGACGCCGATGCGCCATTTCTCGTGCGGCGTGAACAGCATGCCCGCCACGGGCACGACGTCCGAGCCGACCTTGCTGCGCAGATCGCCCTCCGCGGGCGTGTCGTCGGACAGGAAGAAATCGACGCCGCCGGAATTGCCGGAGACGAACGTCGCGCCGGCGCCGATCGACCACCACTTCGTGACCTCGTAGGCCATGCCGATGATCATGCCCTGGATGTGGTTATCGTTGTTGTAGCGGATGAACGTGGACGCGTAGCGCGGCGGCATGATGAGACGCAGGAAGTGATCGTCGGGCGTGAACACGAGCGCGCCGATACGCCAGCGACGTCCGAAGAAATTCTTGCCGACGATCAGGCCGAAGCTGACGCCGCGATCCGGGTCGATGTCGGTCTGCCGATCGTTGATGGTCATCTCCATCTCGGCGCGGTGATAACCGAGCTCGATCTGGAACGCGCGCGCGCGCGTGAGCGAACCGAGGTTGTAATACATCGCGGCGGAGTCGCCGCCGACCGCGGAATACGCGCCTCCCATCGCCACGGCGCGCGCGCCGGTGCCGAAGGTGTCAAACGGGGACGCGGCGGCGTTTCGCGCGGCGAGCGCGACGATTGCGAACAACGTCAGGGCGAGAAGGCGGCGCGTCACGATCCGCCCTCCCCGTTCTCGTCGAGCTCGAAGTCGAACTCGAAGGACAGATCGACCGCGACGGCCCAGATCGTGCCCGAAAGGCCGATCTTCGGGTATCCGGGATTTTCGGCGTCGACGTTCGTGTTCTTGTGGAACACGCGCGGGCGCAAGTAGTGGAGCTGCCCCGTGAGTTGCAGGGTGAACGGCCCGCCGAAGTCGTAGTCCGGAAGGCGATACCACTCCCACCCGGCGCCGAGCGAGACGACGTGCCGGTCGGAATCCAGAAAGTTGGTGACGCCGGTTTGCGCGGGCACGGGCGAGGGGTCGTAAAAATACCCCGTCTGCATCAGCATGCCGACGTATTTGTGCGTGAAGATGTTGAGCTCGCCACCGGTGCGCAGCGTGATCGTGTCGTGGAAATTCGGGTCGATCTCCTTGCCGTCCAGAAACTCCACGTTGATGAGCGGAACGACGAACTGTGCGTCGACGAACAGGCTCGGATCCGGGAACTTGCGCCACTCGTTGTAGGAGACGTCGAATTCCCAGACGACGCCGTACGCGTCGGAGTTGAACGCGATGCCGCCGGTCCACTGGCGCGGCGTGTAGAGGCTCGTGGCGTTGAAAACCAGGCGAATCGGCGTCGTGCCGATGAAGCTCGAAACCGGGATGCGGTACTTGGTGAAAAACGCCTCGCGATACACGAACCCGAGCGAGACCGGCCGCAGCGCGGGGGCCAGCTCGCCCGGGCGCAGCATAACGCCGTAGCTCGGCGCGAAGCTCGTGGAGACCTCCTGCCCGGTGTAGGCCTCGGTATTGCCGTTGGCGTCCACGACGGCGGTCGTCGAGCCGAGCGTGTTTGAAAAAAGTTGCGCGCCGCCGCCGATGGCGATCGAATCGTGCAGGCGCACGGAAAGGCTCGGCGAAAGCGTCGCCTGCTTGCCGGAATTGCGCAGAAGCACGTATTGCGCCTCGTCGGCGCTGGGGACGTCAAGATCCAGGAAGGTGCCGCGCGGAAGAAGGCCCGCGAATCCGAACGCGATGCGGTCCTCGAGAACGCCGCCAAAGGGAAACGGCAGCACGACGCCCGCGATGATGCCCTCGGTCGAGAGCAGCGGCGCGTCGTCCGCGTACATTGTCTCGAGCCAGTTGCCCGTCTTGAGGAATCCGACGCCGAGCGCCGGGTGGCGAAGCAGCACGCCGCCGGCCGGGTTGTAATACGCGACGCCGAAATCCTTGCTCTGCGCCGCGGCCGCGCCGCCCATGGCGATGCCGCGCGCGTTGTAGCCGTAGCTGAAAAGCACGTCGGCCCGCGCCGCGGGCGCAAGGGCCAGATACGCCGCCGCCGCCGCAAGGACGGTGACGACAAGGTAGCGGTGCGGAGCCCGGTTCACGGGACGATGAAACCCCTCGCCATGGCGTAGCCGAAAATTCGGGTAAACCGTGCTTTTCTATAAAGCGCGCCGCGAAAAAGCAAGGAAACGCGGCCGTTTCGCCGAGATTTCCCCGAGGCGCGATGCGCGACACGATTCGCGAAAAAATTGGTGGTATCGGCAAACGTTCTCGTGATAATTTCCGCCGCGCGCGGACAGATAGCCCGCGCTTTCGATTTTTCGGCCCGTGCGTATCGAACGCCCGGAAAAATGGACGGGAGCAAACCCGATTTGACCGCCGACACGAAACTGCGCGTCGTGGTGACCGATGGCGGCGAACGATCCGCGCTGGCGGCCGTGCGCTCCCTGGGGCGCGCCGGGCATTACGTCTCGGTCGGCGCGTCGTCCCTGCCCTGCCTCGCCGGACGCTCTCGCCACGCGGCGGGCGTCTTCACCTACATGAACCCGACGATCGACCAGGGCGGGTTTCTCGACGACATCCTCGGCGAATGCCGCCGATTCGCGGCGGATCTCATCATGCCGATGACCGACGACACCGCCTTCGCCATCGCGCGGGCGCGCGATCGCGTGGAGGCGGTCGTTGGGGTGTTCCAGCCGGGTTTCGACGAATTGCGCCTGGCGGCCGACAAACTCGGCATGTTCCACCTCGCGCGCGAGCTTGCCGTCCCCGTGCCGGTGACCTTCGAGATGGAGCATCCGGATGTCGCGCTGCCCGCGCTCGAGTATCCGGTCGTCGTCAAACCGCGGCGCTCGCGCGTGCTCGCCGCGGGCGAATACGTGAAGACGGGCGTCGCCATCGCGTTTGACGAAGCGAGCCTGCGCGAGGCCGCGCGCGATCTGCCCGAGGGCGCGTTTCCGCTGCTGCTGCAAGGCCGCCTGACCGGCGACGGCGTCGGCTATTTCGCGCTCGCGCGCGAGGGTGCGCCGCTCGCCGAGTTCTATCATCGCCGGCTGCGCGAATTGCCCGCTTCCGGCGGCGTGAGTGTGCTGCGCGAGTCGATCCCGCCGGATGACGCCATGAAGCGCGGCGGCCGCGCCATTCTGAAACACCTGAACTGGACCGGCCCGGCGATGGTCGAGTTCAAACGCGGCGCGGACGGCGTCCCCCGGCTGATCGAGGTGAACGGCCGCTTCTGGGGATCGTTGCAGCTTGCGATCGACGCGGGTATCGACTTTCCGAATCTGCTCGCCAAGGCCGCGATCGGAGAGGCGTTTCCCGTCCCGTCCTATCGCTACGGCGTGCGCCTGCGGCACCTGACCGGCGACCTCGAAAGCCTCATCACCGTGCTGCTCAAGGGGCGGCGATCGCTGCCGCCCGGCGTCGCCACGCGCGCCGAATACGCGCGGAAGTTTTTCGCGGTGGGCGGGCGCGCGGAGATCATGCGCGTGTCGGACCCCGCGCCGTTCGCCTTCGACCTGAAACGTTTCGCCCGCAAGGCGGCGCGGCTCGTGGCGCGGCGCCTGTTCCCGCCGGCGCTGACCGGCATGGTCCACGGGCATACAAACTTTTCGTACGACGGCGAGCTTCGCCCCGATCGCCTCGCGCTTCATCTGGACCGCCAGGGATTACGTTTCGCGGCGATCTCCGAGCACGAAAATTCCGTGACCGGGGAGTCCTTTCGCGAGTTGCAGGCCGCGTGCGAAACGATTTCGCGCGGCGATTTCGTCATGATCCCCGGCATCGAATTCGCCACGCCCCGGCGTACGCACATCCTTGGCCTTGGCGTGTCGGAGTTTTTCGACGAGCACGATCCGGCCCGCATCGTGAAAGGCATCAGGGAGCGCGGCGGCGTGGCGGTGCTCGCGCATCCGGATGTCGGCGAGTTCGAGCGCGATCCCGAATTCCTGCGCAACCTCGACGGTGTGGAACTCTGGAACTCCGTCCACGACGGGCCGTTCGTGCCCTCGTACAAAAACGCGCTCGCGCTTCGCGAGATCCGGCAGGTCAACCCGGACGTGCTCGTTTTCGGCGGCCTCGATTTTCACAAGCCGGGCCACTATCGCGGCGCGCGCCTGCGCGTGTTCGCCGCCGCGAATCGCCCCGGCGCGATTCTCGACGCGCTGCGCGACGGGCGCTTCGAGACGCGCGGGCGCATGTTTTCGATCGCGGCGCGCGGTTACGTGAGCGATTTCGACCTGGCCTACATCCGCGCCATGCGCTCGGTCATCGGCGCGGCGCGTCCGGCCGTGCGCGAATTGCGGCGCGTCAGGCGCGGGCTGTCCGACCTGATCTTCGGCCCGGCGTGGCGGTCCGGAGAAATGGTGCGCGTGCTGCACGCGATCGAAACCGGCAATCCCGGCGGCGCGGAAAACATGATGCTGACGCTCATCGACCGGCTACCCCGCGACCGGTTCGTCTCGCGCGGCGCGCTTCTCAAGCATGGCTGGCTGCACGACCGAATGGTCACGGCCGGCACGCCCGTGGATGTCCTGCCGCCGGCGAGCAAGGCGCGTTTTGTCCGCGAGCTGACGCGCCTTTGCCGGCGGCACGAGATCCGCCTGATCCAGAGCCACGAGATGTACATGAACGCGATGTCCGGCCTCGCCGCGCTTTTGGCGCACACCGCGCACGTGGGCGTCGTGCACGGCAATCTCGACTACATCCGCCCGTGGCGGCGGCGGCTGGCGTATCGCCTGGGCGCGATGGCCGGCTCGAACTTCGTCACGGTCAGCCAGGCGCTGAAAAACGAGTTCGTCGAAATCACCGGCGTGCCGCCCGCGCGCGTCAGCGTGATTCACAACGGCGTGGCCGTGCCGCCGGAACGCACGCCCGATCGCGTCGCCGCCGCGCGCGAGCGCCTCGGCGTCGCGAACGGCCCGGTCATCGCGATCGTCGGCAGCCTGTACCGCGTGAAGGGCCATGCGGTTTTCCTGGATGCGATGCCGAAGCTTATCGAGGAGGCGCCCGGCCTGAACGTGTTCTTCATCGGGCGCGACGACCGCGACGTGGCCGACGAGGTGAAACAGCGCGCCGCCGGATTCGGCGGCGTCGTGCGCGTGCTGGGATACCGCTCCGATGTGGCGGACCTGTTGCCCGGCGTCGATATCGGGGCGATGCCGTCCCTCTACGAGGGCCTTTCGCTCACGCTTTGCGAAACGATGGCCGAGGGCGTGCCCGTCGTGGCGACGCGCGTCGGCGGAAACCCGGAGGTCGTCACGGACGGCGTGGACGGATTCCTCGTGCCGCCCGGCGATCCCGACGCGCTCGCCGAACGCATCGTGACGCTTCTTAAGGACGCCCCGCTGCGCGAAGCCATGGGACGCGCCGCGCGCGAGACGATCGTTTCGCGTTTTTCCATCGAGCGCATGATCCGCGCCTACGGCGATTTCTACGAAGATCTGCTGATGAAGGGGGAATGAACGCTTACCGCAAAGGCGCTAAGAGAATCGCGAAGACGCAAAGACGAAAAAGACCGAGAATCTTCGCGCCCTTTGCGTTCACCTTTGCGTCTTGGCGGTAAAAACTTTCAGATTGCCACCGCGAGCCCGACGCTGCGCAGGAAGATTTCCACGAGCGCGGCGTCGAACTGCGTGCCGCGATTGGCGATCATCACCTCGCGGATTTCGTCGGTGGTGAGGCGGCGGCGGTAGGGGCGATCCGAGCTCATCGCGTCGTACGCGTCGCACACCGCGAGGATGCGGCCGCCCAGCGGGATGTCGTCGCCGACCAGACCGTCGGGATAGCCGGTGCCGTCGTAATATTCGTGGTGCCCGCGGATCATCGGCGTGATGCGGCGGAACTGCGGGATCTCCGAGAGGATCTTCACGCCGATCGTCACGTGCGTCTTGATGATCTCGAATTCCTCGGGCGTCAGCACGCCGTGTTTGTTCAGGATCGACTCGGGCACGCCGATTTTTCCGATGTCGTGGAACAGGCCCGCCAGGTGGATCTCCTCCTGCTCCTTGGGCGTAAGTCCGATCTTCTGCGCGATCAGGAGCGCCGCGTCGGCGACGCGATGCGAGTGGCCCTCGGTGTATTTGTCCTTGGCCTCGAGCGTGTGCACGAAGCTCATGATCATGTTGTTGAGAAGCTGCGTCTTTTCCTGGCCGTGCAGGCGGTGGCTGAGCGCCTGCTCCTTCAGCTTCTTTTCGAGCGCCTCGCGCATGTCGCGGTTCGCGGCGACGAGCATGCGTTTTTCGAGCGCGCGGCGGACCGAGAGGATGACGTTGTACGCGCGAAACGGCTTGGAGATGAAATCGTACGCGCCGGCCTCGACGGCCACGGACGCGGAATCCACCTCGCTGTGGCCGGTGATGAGGATGACCTCCACGCCGATATGGTCGGAAAGGACGTGCGCGAGCAGCTCGAACCCGGAAATGCCGGGCATGCGGACATCGGAAATGACAAGCGAAACGAACTCGGACTCGAGGATGGAAAGCGCTTCCTCACCCGAATCGGCGATGCGCACGGCGAAGCCGTTGGTCTCGAGGATCGCCGCGAGCGTGTCGCGAACGAACGGTTCGTCATCGACGACGAGGATTTTTTCTACATACGCCATAATATTTTTATCGACTCCGCGTCCGAACTACTATCGCAAAAGCAAACCGCGCGCACAACCCAAAAGCGTCGTTTCTTCTGATTTCCCATTTTTTTGTTAATTCTTCGCCTTGCGCCGTGGCGAATGTCCCTCCCAAATGCGCCGGCGGCGCAAATTCAAGGCGTCGCCCCGCGATCGGGCGGCATGGCTCGCGCCCTGCGTCGCGCCCCGGGTTTTCTTATCGGCGCGAAATTTCGGAAGGTTTACCAGTTATTTCGGGGCGTCGGGGGGCGTGGCGGACGCGGGCGCGGCGGGCAAAGGCGCGGCCGGGACGACGATCGTCCTTGCGATCATGTCGTGCAGCGTCTGCCGCTTGCCGGTGAAAAACGCGGGCAGGAAGCCGAGAAACATCACAAGCACGGAAACCATCTTGCCGCCCGCGCGCAAAAACGCCGCGCCGCGCGTGACGCGCGCGCCGTCCTGGCCGCGCACCTCGATCGCGAGCGCGATCTTTCCGAGCGTGCCGGCATACTTCGAGGACTCCATGAACCCGAAATAGCACACGGCCGCGACAATCATGATGCCCGGGATCACGCCGACGATCGGAAGCGCGTGGATGACCTTGTTGGCGACAAACAGGATGACGGCGTCGATGAGTAGCGCGAGAAAGCGCTTGCCGTTTCCGGCGAGTTCCATGGCGAGCCTCCCTCAAAAGGCGGATTTACCGCAAAGACGCAAAGAAACGCAAAGGGCGCGAAGACCGGATTGATTACACCCTTTGCGGTTTTCGCGCCATCTTTGCGCCTTCGCGGTGAGTCGTCAGTTCGTTTCGACCTCCCACTTCACCGGGCCCACGCCGAACAGGATGTGCAACGCGTATTGCGACGTGAGGCCGCATTTCGGACAGACCGTCACGATCGTCGGCATCGAGTTTCCGCCGCCAAGGACGGTGACACCCGTTTCCCGCGCGAAAGCATTTGACCAGAATCCGGGCATGACCTCCAAATCGTGGCTCCCGCACACGCGGCAGGGCACGGCGGCGCCGACGCGCTTGAGGGCGTCGACGGCGGCTTCCTTCGTGACCTTCTTGAACTCGCGTTCCCGTTTCATACGCTCCTCCTTCGCCAGCGCCCATCGCGCGTGTTGCCGGTATTCCAATTCTTCCTCGCTTTTGGGGCGGGGACTTTGCATCATCTCGATGAACTCGCCGAAGAAAAACTCGTCCACCGTCAGGCGGACCATGTCGCGCGCCTCCCGGAACGCCTTGAGGATCGTCTCGCGTGAACCCGTCGCCCCGGCCGGATCCGGCACGGGGAGGTGATAGCGCAACACGTCGCCGGGCACGGCGGGGCAGACCTCGTCCGCGCAAATTGTCACCACGAACCCCACGCGCTCCATCGGAATCTCGTCGATGGATTTTGAACGCGCGTTCGAAATGTCGATGCCTGCCTCGCGCATGACCTCGACGGCGTAGGGATTCACCGACGACGGTGCGGACCCGGCGCTGAACACCTCGACGCCCGGATCGGCGATCCCCCGCGCGAAGCCCTCCGCCATCTGGCTGCGCGCGGAATTGGCGACGCACAAAAAAAGCACGGCGTTTCGTTTATCGCTCATGGTTGGATCTCCGGTCGGTCACGCGATCATATTCGTTCTGCCGTCCTTACGGCGAGGCCCTTCGCTCCGCTCAGGGTGATAACGCCGGGGTGACAACACCGGGGTGACAACGCCGTCAGTCAATCGCGGAGACCCTTCGCTCCGCTCAGGGTGACAACGCCCCCGAGCGAGTTTGTCATTCTGAGCGAGTTTGTCATTCTGAGCGAGCTTGTCATTCCGAGCGAAGCGAAGAATCTCGCCGGTCAATCGCGGAGACCCTTCGCTTCGCTCAGGGTGACAACGCCCCCAGCGAGCCGGTCGTACCGAGCGAGCTTGTCATTCCGAGCGAGCTTGTCATTC
>JAIOHV010000042.1 GCA_019912885.1 bacterium | reverse complement strand
TTTCGGCGGATGTCGCCGGCGCCGCGATCGACGCGCTCGACGCCCTCGGCGCGCGGCCGGAGAATCTCGTCGCCGCGATCGGTCCGGGCATCGGGCCGTGCTGCTTTGAGGTCGGGCGCGATCTCGCGGGCATGTTTCGCGACGAGGTTCCCGGCGGCGCCCACGCCGTTTACGACGACGGTACTCGCTTGACGATCGATCTTGCCGGCATCGCTTATCGGTCATTGATCGCGCATGGGCTTGCGGCCGGGCGCGTCACGATCGTGCGCCGGTGCACCGCGTGCGAGCCGCGCGCCTTTTTCAGCCACCGGCGCGATAAGGGCGTCACGGGGCGTCAAATCGCCGCGGTGTTGCGGGCCGGCGCAAAACCTTGACATCGATTCGGGCGCGGTCTTACTATCGCGAATAACCGCATCAGGTACCGCCAGTTTTCCAAGCCCGATTCGGCCCTGGGCCGATTTTCCTGATAACCCGAAGCGATTGGAAAGCCTCCAATCACCAGGCCCGCGGTAGAAACCCAACGAACAACCGTTTCGAGGCGGACAAACCGTCTCGCGCATTTTCGAGACCATCGATCCTGGCGCATGGCGCGCGGCGGATTCCCCTTGATGGTCTTCGGAGTTTTCCATGAGTGAGTCCGAGAAGAACGTGGATGTCGAGTCCGGTCGCCCGCGCAAACGCGGCAAGGGCGAATCGGGCGACGCGGGCGGCGGCAACACGCTCAACATTCAGGAGTTGAAGGAGAAGAAGATCGGCGATCTGCTTCGCCTGGCGCGCGATCTCGAGGTGGAAAACGCCACGGGCCTGCGCAAGCAGGATCTGATCTACGCCGTCCTCCAGGCCCATACGGAGCGCCAGGGGTCGATCTACGGCGAGGGCGTCCTTGAAATCCTTCCCGACGGATTCGGCTTCCTTCGCGCGCCGGACTCAAACTATCTCCCCGGACCGGACGACATCTACGTCTCCCCGAGCCAGATCCGCCGCTTCAACCTGCGTACCGGCGACACGATCTCCGGCCAGGTCCGCCCCCCCAAGGAGAGCGAGCGCTACTTCGCCCTTCTCAAGGTGGAGATGGTCAACTTCGAGAATCCCGAGGCGTCGCAGGACAAGATTCTCTTCGACAACCTTACCCCGCTATACCCCGAAGAGCGCATCAAGCTCGAGCACGATCCGGAAAACTATTCCACCCGCGTCATGGATCTGCTCTGCCCCATCGGAAAAGGCCAGCGCGGCCTGATCGTCAGCCCGCCGAAGGCCGGAAAGACGATGCTCCTGCAGGCGATCGCAAACGCGATCACCGACAACCACAAGGAGATCTACCTCATCGTGCTGCTCATCGACGAGCGGCCCGAGGAAGTCACCGACATGAGCCGTTCGGTGAAAGGCGAGGTCATCAGCTCCACCTTCGACGAACCGGCCACGCGCCACGTGCAGGTCGCCGAGATGGTCATCGAAAAGGCCAAGCGCCTCGTGGAGCACAAGAAGGATGTCGTCATCCTGCTCGATTCCATCACGCGCCTCGCGCGCGCTTACAACACCGTCGTGCCGCACTCCGGAAAGATCCTGTCGGGCGGCGTCGACTCCAACGCGCTACACAAGCCCAAGCGTTTCTTCGGCGCCGCGCGCAACGTGGAAGAGGGCGGCTCGCTGACGATCATCGCCACCGCGCTCATCGACACCGGAAGCCGCATGGATGAGGTTATCTACGAGGAATTCAAGGGCACCGGCAACATGGAAATCCACCTGGACCGCAAGCTCTCGGACCGCCGCATCTATCCGTCGATCGACATCAACCGCTCCGGCACCCGCAAGGAAGAGCTGTTGCTCCCGAGCGACGTGCTGCAGCGCATCTGGGTGCTGCGCCGCGTGCTCTCGCCCTTGAACCCCATCGACTCGATGGAGTTTCTCCTCGCCAAGATTACGCAGACCAAAAAGAACGAGCAGTTCCTGAATTCGATGAATCAGTGATGGGCCGACAATACGAACCGCGACCGTCAGGGAGCGGGTTTCGCGCCGCCCCAATCGCCGACGATGCGAACCGCGACCGTAAGGGAGCGGGTACTTCGTGGCGGAGCGATACCACCCGCTCCCTGACGGTCGCGGCTCTGACGTAGCACAACTCCGCAACCCTCCGCTTTTCCGCGCCTCCGCGTGAGATGCGATGCACTCGTCACGCGTCACTCGAAACTCGTCACGGCTCCCACTGCCTCCACTTCCCGCTGATCCCCGCGTGCGTGATCGCATAGTCAAAACGAAGCGGATCCTCCGGGCAGATCCGGCGCAGGCTCGCCGTCACCTCCTCGGCCGCAAGCCAGTCGTCGCTCTTTCGCGTCAATAATCCGAGCCAGCGAGAGATGCGCGCGACGTGCGTGTCGAGCGGCATCACCAGATTCGCGGGCGATACCTCCGGCCACAATCCCATGTCCACGCCGTCGTCCGGCCGCACCATCCAGCGCAAAAACAGGTTTGCGCGCTTGCACGCGCTGCCTTCCGCGGGATCGGGCAGCAGGTAACGCACGTGCGGGCGAAGCGTCGCGCCGCCGCGAAACGCCGTCACGAAATTCGTAAGGGTCGCGCGCGTATCGTCACCGCGAGCGGCACCGTACGCGTGTCGGATGCGGCCATGCTCGCGCAGCATCGCGGCGGTCCGATCGAGAAATTGGGCGACATCGGCGTCGGTCGTGAAGCGATGGACGAATCCCGCGAACCGCTTCCCGTCCCTTTTCGCGCGGAAGTTCAACACCGCGTCATGCGGATTTTCGCCGAGGCCATCGAGCACGCAATTCGCGGCGTTGATCACGGAGGCGACGCGCCCGTACGCCAGCGGCGCGACGACGAACGCCGCCGTTTCGCGGTCCTCCTCGCGCGGATACCGCCGCGCGCAAAACACGGGGTCGCGCGCGAGCATGTCCGGCCGCGCGTAGTGGGCGGCAAAGTGCTCCAGGAACGCGCGCGCCCGCGCGTTTTGCGTCGAACGCTTCGGCGTCATGGCGCGGGCGTGTCGCCGTGCGCCATCGCGCGCAAATCGGGGAAATGTTCGAGATCGGCGGCAACGTCCAGGTCGCGCTGCGTCTCGAGCAGGCGCACAGTTATTCCTTCGCGCTCCGCGATGCGAAGGGTGTCGGCCAGAACGTCCGCGCCGCCCCAAGCGAGTCCGGAGAAAAGTTGGGGCCGGGGCCGCGAAAGGCCGGCGAGGATGTAGCCGCCGTCGTGCGTCGGCGCGAAGACCGCGTCGTGCGTCGCGAGCGCCGCGATCGCCTCGCGTGCGTGCGCCGCGCGAAACTCGGGGCCGTCACAGCCGACGATCAGCACGCACGCCGCGCCGCCGTCGAAAAGGAGCGTCGTCGCGTTCTCCATCCGCGCGCCAAGGTCCGCGCCGCGCTGCGTCTTGATCCGGATATCGTCGCCGAGCCACCCGCGAAGCGCCGCCGCGTCGTCGCCCTCGGGCGCGAAGACGATAAGTTCGGCGCCGAAAAGCGCCGCCAACTCACCGTACACGCGCCGCCCAAGTTCCCGATAAATCCGGCACGCGGCCGCGTCGCCGATGCCCGCGGCCAGGCGCGTTTTGACGCGGCCCTCCACCGGCGCCTTGGCGAACAGCGCGATGGCGGGCCTATTTGACATGATCCTCGCGCGTCCACTCGCGCGAACGCGCCAGAAATCGATATCGCAGCGCGGCGCTCCAGTTCGCGAGCGTGCGGCGGATCGCGCCGTTGCGCCGCCACGCGCGATCGCTTGTCACGGCGGGCGCGGGCAACAGCGCGACGCCGCCCCGGCGGCGCATGGCGCGAACGAATTCAACGTCTTCCATCGCGGGCGGCGGCGCGAATCCGCCGGCGGGCAGATCGGCCGCGCGCACGAAAAGCGCCTGGTCGCCGTAGGGCAGATCGAAAAGCGCGCAGCGCAGCGCGACGCCCCATTCGATGACGCGATACGCCGCGCGTCTGCCGGGAAGCGCGAAGCGGAACGCGCCGAGCGCGACGCCCGGGTCGGCAAGCGTCGCCCGCACCGCGTCCGCCCAGCCCTTGGGCAGGATCGTGTCCGCGTGGCAGAACACGAGGATCTCGCCTTGCGCCGCGGCGGCGCCCGCGTTCATCTGCCGGGCGCGGCCGGGCGCGGACGTAATGACGATCGTGTTCGGAAATCGCGCGGCGATTTCGACCGTGCCGTCGCGGCTGCCGCCATCGGCGACGATCGCCGTGACGCCGGTTTCCGCGAGAATCGCGCGCAGGCATTCGGCGATCGTGCCCGCCTCGTTGAGCGCGGGGATGACCGCGGCGATGCGCTTCGCGGCGATATCAGAATCCGGCGGTGAGACCGAGGGCATAGGTGTTTTTCGTGTAGTTGAATTGCCGCACCGAATACAGGCTCCAGAAGCGGCCGTAGCGCGCCTCGAGCCAGAGGTGTTCCGCGATGCGGTAGTTCAGCTTCGCGATCGCCTGGTTGAAGTTCTCGTCGTCTTCCTCCACGGAGAAGCTGTGGGGGATGAGCACCTCCTGATAGCTGTCGCGGAAATTCGCGATAGCGAAGACGTGCGCGTTCAGATCGTCCGTGAGCGAGCGCGAGAGCGTCAGCCGCAGGCGGTGGTTGTAATAGATATCGCCGTACGAGTTGGAGTCGTTGATCTGGAAATCGTAGCCGAAAGTGACAAGGATGAACCGCGGGCTCGTGAGGAAGAAACCGACCTCGTGCAGGGTGTCCTGGCGCAGATCGTCCCCCTCGCGCAGGAAAACGTCGCCCGTCGACGAGCGGAAACTTTCGTACGCGAAGAACGGGTAGTGCTTGTCCTCGAGCGTGTAGTGCAGCCCCAGGTGAATGTCGCGTGAAAAGCGCTTGACCGTCTGCGCACCGACCGACTGCGTCCAGTAGTCGTAGAAATCGTAGGTGCGGAAATCGAACCGGCTGTAACCCGCGAAGATCTCGCCGGTGACATCCGGCGCGAAGTGGTGGCCCACGAACGCGCGGCCGATCAGCTTGTTGTAGTCCTCCTGGCCGTCGCGCACGTTGCGCAACTTGCCGATCGCCTCCCCGCCCAGATACGTCGCACCGAGGCTCGTGTTCGTCAGGCGAATCCCGAGCTGGTTGATGAGCGTGTCTTCGTCGTCGAGTTCGAGGAATTTCTTGGCGCCGAGCGCGTACGACGCGGCCACGCGGTTATTGTCGGACAGGCCGAGGCCAAGGCGCGCGTCGAGGAAAACGCGCGCGAGGAAATCCGCCTCGCGATCGTTGACGACCTTGCGAACGTTGTCATCGTATTCGGCCAGCACGGTCGCCGTCGCGCGCAGGGCCGGGCTCTCCGCCGCCGCCGGCGCGGTCAAAAAGCCCAAAACGAGGCTCGCGACGGCAAAGGCCGCGACGGTCCTTGCGGGCGATCGTCTCATGACCTCACCTCCCGGATCGGAGTCGGCCCGGCCGCAATCGGCCCGCGGGCGTCCTCGCGCCGGCCGGCCGGCGCCGCCAGGCGCCCCTCGATCTCACGGATGCGCTTGGTGAGCGCCTCGCGCAGTTCACGCATATACGAACGCAGTCCCTTCAGGCGCCGGATTTCCTGCTCGATCGAGGAGGTGATCTCCGTGGCGCCGGCGCCGGCGGAGCCGTCCTCGATCGGCGAGATGTGCACGCCGGATTCGTCGCCGGTTTCGGGCGTGGACGGTCCCTCGTCGCCGCGCGCCGCGTGCGTGCGCGGCCCCGGCGCGAAAACGGCGGCGTCGTCGAACAGGCTGTATTCGGAAACGAGTCCCTGAATCTGGCGCGACAGATCGAGCTCGCGGGAAAGCGCCTTGATCTCCGTGTCGATGCGTTTGACGATCTCGTCGACGCGGGACAGGCGCCGTTTCATGAGGTCGAGCTTGGAACGCAGCGCGGCGGGCGTATCGTCCCCCGCGATCTCCACGACGAACATGTCGCCCGCGGGCACCGCCGCGCCCGGCGGCCGATAGGCCTGCCGGCGGTCGCGCAATAACAGGAAATACGAGGTCAGCTCGGCCAGCCGGCCGCGCTCTTTCTCCACGGCGAGCTGCTCCGCGGCGCGCTCCATTTCGCGGGTGTAGGCGTCGTGCACGCGGCGCAGATGCCGCCCGTATTCGGTGCGCAGCGCGTCGATCCGCGCGACCGTCGTCTCAAGCTGCTCGCCCGCCTCGCGCGATTCGGCGAGCAGGCGTTCGAGCCGGCGCTTTTCCAGGAATCCCGGGTCGCCGCCCGCGCGGATCTTGTCGATCTCCCGGACCAGGTCGTCGATGCGTTCCTTTTGCGCGGCGCGCGCCTTTTCGAGGTCGAGAACCTGCTCGCGCAAAAGCGTGGCCTGCCGCTCCAGGCCCTTGATATCGGCGGGAACCTCGGGAGACGCCGCGCGCGCGAGCGCGGCGAGAAGCAGCGTCGCCGCGAAAAGGATCATAACGAAGGGGAGGGCGCGCCGCGTCAGCATCGAAGGGAGCGCCTCCGAATCGTGCGACGCGCTTTCAAAGAAGCCCGTACTTCTCGAGCTTGTAGTAGAGAGCGCTGGTTTTGACGCCAAGGAGCTTTGCCGTTTCCGTCTTCACCTTGCCGGATTTCTCGTACGCCTCCTTGATGAGGCCTCGCTCGATATCCTCGAGAATCTCGTTGAGCGGCCGCTCGCCAAGGAAGGACCGATAAGCGTGCACGCCCTCGTCCCGGGTGACAAACGACGGCAGGTCGTCGCGGTGGATGACCTGCCCCTCGCACAGCACCATCGTCTGCTCGATGACGTTTTCGAGCTCGCGGATGTTGCCCGGCCAGGAATATTCCGCAAGCGCCTTCATCGCGGGCTCGTCGATGTTCGCGATCTTCTTGCGCGTGCGCGGCCCGAGCTTTTTCAGGAAGTGGTGCACCAGAAGGCCGACGTCCTCGCGCCGTTCGCGCAGCGGCGGCACGTAGATCGGAATGATGTGCAGGCGATAGAACAGATCCTCGCGGAACGCGCCGCGAGCCACCTCTTCCTTCAGGTCCTTGTTCGTCGCGCAGATGATGCGCACGTCCACCTGCAACGTCTGCTGGCCGCCCACGCGCTCGAACTCGCGTTCCTGCAAGACGCGAAGGAGCTTGAGCTGCATCGCCGGGCTGATGTCGCCGATCTCGTCCAGGAACAGCGTGCCGCCGTCGGCCAGTTCGAATCGGCCGACCTTGCGCTTGACCGCGCCCGTGAAGCTGCCGCGCTCGTGCCCGAACAGCTCCGACTCCATCACGCCCTCGGCAAGCGCCGAGCAGTTCACCTTGATGAACGGTTTGTCATGGCGCGGGCTCTTTTCGTGGATCGCCCGCGCGATCAGCTCCTTGCCGACGCCCGACTCACCATGGATGTACACGGTGGAATCGCCGCGGGCCACCTTCTCCACGGTTTTCTGGATATCGGCCAGAAGGGGCGATTCGCCGATCATCTGGTCCATCGCGTAGCCGGCGGACTCCGCCGTGCGCAGATAGCGATTCTGCTGCTCGAGAATCTCGTTGGCGCGGGCGAGGTCCGCCCAGTCCAGGGCCTGCGTCACCTTCAGGCGCAAGACGTCGGAGGCAAACGGCTTTTGCACGAAATCGAACGCGCCGCTCTTGATCGCGTCGACCGCCACCTCGATCGTGCCGTAAGCGGTGATGACGATGACGATCGTGTCGGGGTTCATCTCCTTGATGCGGCGCGTGACCTCGATGCCGTCCATCTCCTCCATCTTGAGATCCGTCAGGACGACGTCGAAGTTGGTCTTTTCGGCAAGTCCAACCGCCTGCCGTCCGCCGGCCGCGCCGACGACCTGATGCCCCATGCGGGCGATGACGGCCTCCATGCCTTCCCGCATCGTGGTGTTGTCATCGACAACAAGTACGCGCGCCATCTATCGCTCCTGCGGAAGCCGGATGGTCACGGTCGTGCCGCGTCCCGCTTCGCTTTCCACGTGCATCGTTCCACCGTGACGTTCCACAATCTTCCTCGTGAAGGGCATGCCGAGCCCGGTGCCCTTGTCCTTGGTCGTGTAAAAGGGCGTGAACAGGTGTTCCATCACCTCGGGTTTGATCCCCGCGCCGTTGTCGGCGACGTCGATCGCGATCGCCGGTCCGTCGCGCCGCGCGCGGATCGTCAGCCGTCCGCCGCCCGCCATCGCCTGAATGGCGTTGTTGATCAGGTTGAACAGCGCCCGGCGCACCAGCGCGGGGTCAAAGACGGCGCGCCGGACGCTCTCGTCGATTTCCACGGCCAGCTTGACGCCGGTCGCCTCGGCGCCGCGGTAGCGGTCGAGAAGGTCGGTCAGAAACTCGCCCACCACGACCGGCACCGGATCAAGCGGCAACTCGCGCGTGAAATCGAGAAACTCGTTGACGACGCGCTCGAGCCCGCTGATTTCGCGGCGGATCTTGTCGACGTGCGCCCGCTTTTCCTCGTCGCCCGCCAATTCGTCCGAGAGAATATCGCAGAATAGCCGCATACCGCCAAGGGGATTGCGAACCTCGTGCGCGATGCCGCGCTGCAGCATCTGCAGGTTGCGGTCGCGTTCCACGATGCGCTGCCGCGCCGTCTCAAGCGACGTCGCCAGAAAGCCGATCTCATCCCTGCTCGTCGGCTCGATTTTCGCGTGCAGATCCCCCTCGGCAAGGCGCTGCGCCGCGTGCACGAGCCGTTGGATCGGTCGCTCGAACCCGATGGCCAGAAGCAGGCTCACCAACACGATCATCGCGACGGCGAACGACGCGAAGATGAAAAGGTTTCGCGTGATGCGGCGCAACACCGCGAAAAACGTCACGTCCGCGTCCACGCCCACGACGCCGGCGACCTCGCCGCCGCGGCGGATCGGCGCGAACGCGGACTTGTACCAGGCGCCGTCGCGCCCCCGGAACACGGCCGAATCGACCGGAATGCCCGACGCCGCGGTGTCGATCTCGAACGACTGCGCGGCAAAGCGGTAATACTCCGTGCCGATGCGCACCGACGGATCGGTATCCGCCAGGCTCCGGTTGTCGGGCCCGATGATGTAGATGCGGCTCGCCGCGCCAAGATCCAAAAGCGATTTCAGCGTCTGCACGACGCGCTTGTACGCCTCGCTCTCCTCGTCCGACGGGCGCAGCGACGCCACCGCCTCCGCGTCAAGGCGCGCGGCGCCGATCTGCGCGACCATCACCAGGCGCCGTCCCATTTCCTCGTCCAGCGCGTCGCGGGCGATGTAGTAAAAAAGCGTGCCGATCACCGAAACCATGAGAACGGTCAAAAGCACGTAGGTCACGATCAGGCGCTGCCGGATGCGCCGGAAAATGCCAAACGACGGCAGGCGCGAACGAAATGGAGGCATCAGGCCGGGCGGCCCGCTGCATCGAACGCACGGGGGTACACGTCGATGCGCGGCTCCCCGGCGGTCGGATAGACGACCGACACGATGTCGAATCGAAAGGCGCTGCCGGTCAGCCGATGCGTCGCGGCAAAGCGACGCGCAAGCGAAAGCAGCTTTTTGCGTTTTTTCGCGTTGACGCGGTCGGCGGGCGAAAAGCCGGGCGACTCCTTCGCGCTTTTGACTTCCACCACGACAACGCACCCGTCGTGCTCGGCGACGATGTCGATTTCGCCGATATCGAACACGACATTGCGCGCGAGGATGCGGTAGCCGAGGTCCTCCAGGTGCCGCGTGGCCAGGCGTTCGGCCGCGTCGCCGAGCCGGCGGCGCGGATCGGCGCGCGCCGTCTTCCGCGACCAGGGGAATTTCAATCGCGCTCCGCGGGCACGGGCCGAAACGAGCGGCGGTGGATGCGGCAGGGACCGTGGCGCGCCAGCGCCGCGAGATGCTCTGGCGTTCCATACCCCATGTTCGTCCGAAAACCGTAATGCGGCCATTTGGCGTGCATGGCGAGCATGACGCGGTCGCGCACCACCTTGGCCACAATGCTCGCCGCGCCGATGGACAGCGAACGCCGGTCGCCCTCGACAAGCGTCGTCTGCGGCACCAGCGTCGGCACGCGCTGATTGCCGTCGACGAGCGCGTGGTGCGCCGGTTCGGGCAACATCCGGAGGCACCGGCTCATCGCCCGAAGCGAAGCGGCGAGGATATTGATGCGGTCGATCGTCGCGTGCGATTCGGCCGCCACCGTTACAAAGGTCGCCCCATCCAGAATACGCACGAAGCACGCCTCGCGCTCGTCGCGCGTCAGCAGCTTCGAGTCGGTCACGCCCGGCAGGTCCACGTCCTCGCGAAGCACGACCGCCGCGGCGACGACCGGGCCCGCCAGCGGCCCGCGCCCCGCCTCGTCCAGGCCCGCGACAAGGCGCACGCCTCGCCGCCAGAGCCCGCGCTCGTAAAACAGCGGGTTTTCGATGGCGGGATCACCGAATAGTTCGTCAGATATCGATTCGCCGGGGCGCACGGGCGACGGAACCTCGTTTTCTTGAAGGCGGCCTTCTGAATGGCACGAGAGCGAACAGGCTGTCAAACGGAAAAGTCTGAAAGGTCGGAGCCGCAATCGACAGCGCGCGGGCTGCGCCGCCTCGCTAGATGCGTTTATCCCGGCGCGCTGCCGCCCGCGCACTTCGCCGCCCCGCTCGGAGCGTGGCGGCTTCGTTTGCGGCTCCGGCGTCGCGTGTTACCGCCCGATTACACTCCGATGTCGCGATCTACGCGCCGATCCTTTCGCCGACCTCGATCGGAAACCCGTTCAGCAGCGCGGCGACAGCCATCGCCTTTCGGCCGGCGAGCTTGATCTCGGTAACGCGCAGCGCGCCGTCTCCGCATGCCACCAGCAAGCCGTTTTTGCCCGCCTCGAGAACCACGTGCGGCTCGCCGGTCACGCCACGCTCGGGGCGCGCGGCGATGATCGTCGCGTCGTGTCCGCGGATCGTCGTGCGCGCGCCCGGCCACGGCGTGACGCCGCGGATCAGACGATCGATGTCGCCGGCGGTGTGCGTCCAATCGATGAGGCCGTCGTCCTTTTCGAGCATGGGGGCGTAAGTCGCGTGCGCGTCGTCCTGCGGTGCAAACTCCGCGGATCCGCCCTCGATTGCATCGAGCGCAAGAAGGGCCAGCTCGCCCGCGACGTGCGCGGTCTTGTCGGTCAGCGTCGCGGCGTTGTCGTCCGGCGCGATGGGTACTTCGCGGCGAAGGAACGTCGGCCCGGTGTCCACGCCCGTGTCCATCTTCATGATCGTCACGCCGGTGACCGACTCGCCTCGGATGATCGCCCAGTTGATCGGCGCGGCGCCGCGATATTTCGGCAATAACGACGCATGCGCGTTGACGCACCCCAGCGGCGGCAGGTCGAGAAGGCGCGGGCGCAGGATCTTTCCGTACGCGGCGACGAAGATGAGTTCGGGCTTTTCGGCCGCGATGCGCGCGTTGGCCTCGGCATCCAGTTTTTCGGGCTGAAAGAGCGGCAGATGGCTCTCGTCCGCGACGGCGCGTACCGGCGTCGGTTCCAGGTGCCGCCCCCGCCCGCGCGGCCGGTCGGGCTGGCTGACGACCAACGCCGGCGCGCGGCCGTTTTCGACAAGGTGCGCAAGGACGATGGCGGCAAATCGGGGCGTGCCCATGAAGACCGTACGCATGGGGAGGGTTTAGCAGAGGATTGAGGATTGAGGATAGAGGATCGAACAGCCCGGCCGTGCCGCGACGAAAAACCTTGTTCGTCGGACCTATAGGCCACATGGGTCCCATAAGCCCTGTTCATCGGGCACGGGCGCGGGCAAGGGGAGTGGGAGGCCACCCTTGCGGCCCACCGCGCGTCGCGCTAAATCATCCCCGCCTTGCGCGCCTCGAAATTTCGCGCGCGGATACATCACCATGCGTATGATCGACGCCATCTCCCGCCATCTTGCCGACTATGAACGCCGCCGACATGCGCTCAACGTCGCCATCATCGCGTTCGCGGTCATCGGGTTTGCGGGGCCGCTGTTTTACGTGCTTCGCCACGGGCTCGACATCGTGGAATACGCCCGCGACATCGCGGAGACCCTCGCGTTGCCGGTCGACTGGATCGACGACGAAAAAGACCTTGGCCCCGGCGAAAAGAAAAGCGCCGTGGCGATCTTCGTCGCCGCGCTTCTTGTCGCGGGCCGTTTCGTCTCGCGCGATCGGCGGCGAGCGCAACGCGCCATCACCGGCGTCCTCGTCGCGCTTGCGTTGTACGTCACCTGGATCGAGGCTTGGCCGCCGACAAAGAACCTGCTGGCGGGGCGTCTCGATCAGTACTGGAACATTTACCACTACTATCTGGGATCCAAGTATTCGAAAGAGGTCCGCTACGATTACCTTTACAATTACACGCTAAAAGCCGCGAACGAGAACGGCGATTGGCTTTCGCACGTGAGCGCCGCGCGCGACATGCGTTCCTACCGGCTGCGCCCGCAACCGTTCCTCATCGGGCGGATCGATAAACGCGACGACTTCACGCCGGAGCGGTGGGCGGAATTCGTCAAGGATCTTGAATACATGAAGGGGCAGATCCCCCGGCATCGCTGGAAGCTTCTGTTCAAGGACCACGGCTACAACGCGACGCCCACGTGGAACACGCTCGGCTCGTTTCTGGCCAACGCGGTATCGCTGCACAATCCCGCTGGGCGCGTGATCCTGTTCGGCTTCGACCACCTTCTGATCCTCGCGAGCTTCCTTTTCGTGGGGTGGGCCTTTGGCGTGCGCGTCGCGGCCGCGTTCGCCGCGTTTTTCTTCGCGTATTACGCCAACGAGCAGATCACCGTCGCGGGCTACATCCGCTGGGACTGGTTTTTCGGAACCGTCGCGGGCTTTTGCCTGTTCGCGAAAAAGAAATACCTGGCGTCCACGCCGTTTTTCGCGTGGGCGGTCATGACGCGCATCTTCCCCGCGTTCCTGATCGCCGCGGCGGGCATTGTGTGGCTCATCGACGCGATCCGCGAACGGCGCATCCGCCCCGAACGCCTCAAATTCGCCGGCGCGATGGCGGCGCTCATGATCGTGCTTTTCGGGATGGGGGCGATGCATCCGCGCGGCCTGAGTGTCTGGCGCGATTTCCGCGTCAAGATCGGGCACCACACCGCCAAGCACTACCTGGGCCCCAAACGCATCGGCCTGCAACACCTGTTCATCGACGATCTGGCGACGCCGGCCGTGCAAATCGGAAGGCATCGGGAAAAGGCTTACGAGCGTCAGGAAACCCTGGCGAACGTCTCGCGCGCCGCCGTGGCGTTGCTGTTCCTTTTGGCGGTCCTTCGCCGGCGCGAAAACGATGCCTTCCTTCTCGGCTACGTTTTCATCTTCACGGCGCTCGTTTTGTCTCGTTACTACTGGACGCTCTACGCGACGCTGCTGTTTCTCGACGACGAAGGCGGCCGATGGCGCTTGCGAAACGCGATCTCCGACGCTTTCGTCTTTCTCATGATTCCCGTGTTCTTCGCGTTCCGCGAGCAGGTGCCGAACAAATACGCGTACTACATGATCCCCACGACCTGGATGCTCGGGCACTACGTCTTTCTGACGGCGACATACCTTGCGGCGGACGTTTTCGATCTTCTCGGCGACCGCGGGAAACCCTCGTCGATACCCCGGCTCGACACCGCCGCCGCCGCGCCGCCAGGAGCCTGACGCGCCGTTGACCGGCGCAAACCGCGTCCCTAGAATGCGCGCGCCCGAAAACGGGGAGGGCGGGGCAAGCCAACAACGCCCCGGAAAACACGAGGATTTTTGGAATGACGCGACCGCGGAGCAAAGTGCTGATCGGCCTTGTGCTCCTTCTCGCCTGCGTCGTCGCCTATGCCAACGCGACCAAGGGTCAGTTCGTCTGGGACGACATCAACCTCATCGTTTACGACTATCAGATCCGCGATCTGAGCTTCGTGAAGTCCGTCTTCACGCGGGATTTCTTCGGTTTTCAGGACAACGCCCGCAAATACGGCTACTACCGGCCGATCGTCACGCTGACATACATGCTCGATTTCCGGCTCTGGGGGCTGAACCCGGCCGGCTACCACATCACCAACATCGCCACGCACGTCCTGGCGACGATCTTCCTGTTCCTGATTTTCCTGCGCCTTTTCGACGGCAAGGCCGCCGCGCCGTTTCTGGCGGCTTTGCTTTTCGCGGTGCATCCGATTCATACGGAGACGGTCACCTGGATCGCCGGGCGCACGGATTCGATCTGCGGCATGTTCTTTTTCGGGGCGCTTTTGGCCTACATGATCTGGGCCGAGCGATTCGCCCGCATGAAAGGCATCACGCGGCCCGGATTCCCTCCGGCGGGGCCCGAGGAAAGCGCCACGCAAGCGGGGCGGCGCGCCCGCTGGCTTTTTGTGTCGGCCGCCAGTTTCGCGGTCGCGCTGCTGTCCAAGGAAATGGCCATCATGCTGCCGGCCGTCCTTGTCCTTTATCTGGTCACGTTCGTGACCGGCCTGTCCTGGCGGCGGCTGCTGCCGTTTGCGTGGAGCCTCGCGGTCTTCATCGCGGTCATCGCAGGCTACTCCCTGTTCCGCTTTGCGGTCATCGAATTCTCCACGCAGGCCAAGGACCCGTGGGGCGCGATCCCCACGCTGATGTCGTTTTTCTGGACGATCGCCTACTACCTCATGAAAATGGCCTGGCCGCTCTACCAGTCGGGCTACATCCAGAATCCGCTGATCCAGAGCGCATTCAATCCCAAGGTCATCATCGCGCTTGTCGCGCTCGGCGGACTCATCTGGTGGCTGTGGGCGTCCTGGGAGAAAGACCGGCGCATGTTCTTCGCGCTCGGCTTCCTTCTGATCTCATTCGGCCCGCTGTCGAACTTCATCCGCATTTCCGGCCCGCGCGACATGGGCTTCATGACGGCGGAACGATTCGTCTATATCCCGTCCGCGGCGTTTCTGCTCGTGGTCGCGATCGTGCTGACACGCCTTGCCGGCGGGATCGCAGGGCTGCGGGCGGACGAAAAATGGGGCGCGGCGTGTCACCGTGCCGGCGCGCTGGCGGTCGCGGCGGTGCTGATGGTGACGTACACCTTCCTTTGCATCGAGCGGAACAAGGACTGGCACACGAACGCGCGTTTTTTCAACGACGCGCTCGAGCGCGCGCCGAACGCGCCGCTGCTCTACATGATGCTCGGCAACATCTACAGCATCACCGGCGAATACGAGGAGGCGGAAGCGACGCTGAAGCTCGCGATCGAATACCTCTCCCCGCGCGACCGCGAGGAGCCGACGTGGATCTATTCGGACCTCGCCGGCGTGTATGCCAAGCAGGGCGAATACGACAAGGCGCTCGAGATGATGAAGCTCGCCAGTCGCGGGCACATGCACAACTCGGCGGTCGAATTCAATCTCGGCGAGATTTACCGGATGATGGGCGATCCGGAAAAGGCGCGGGAGTATTACAAGCGCTCGCTGGCGATCGACCGCAAGAACATCAAGGCCCTGGAGCAGCTCGGATTCGTGCTCCAGCAGCTCGGCGAGTGGGAGGAGTCGAACCGCTGGTATCAGGCGCTGCTCAAGCTCGTGCCGCGCAGCCCGCGCGTTCACACGCAGATCGGGCGCAATTACATCATGCTGCGCGAGTTCCCGCGCGCAATCGAACCGCTTCAGACGGCCATGAGCCTCGCCGGCGAGGACGACGCGGACCTGCACGACCTGCTGGGCAATGCCTACCTCAGCATGGGCCGCGTGCAGCAGGGGCTCGATCATATCGAGCGCGCGGTCGCCATAAGACCGGATAATGCGGAATTGCGCGCGGGGCTCGGAAACGCGCTGTTTGCCGCGGAGCGCAAGCGCGAGGCGCACGCCGAGTTGAAAAAAGCCCTCGAGATCGATCCGGTCAACGTTCGTGCGCTCCTTGGCATGGGGATATTGGCCTCGGACCAGAACCATCCGGATATCGCGCAGCGGACATTCCTCAAGGTTCTCAAACTGGAACCCGATAACGTCAAAGCCATGCTTTCGCTGGGGATTTTGGCGTTCAATTTCGAACACCCGGACGCCGCGGCGGCATGGTTCGATCGCGTCCTTAAGCGCGAGCCGGACAATCGCGTGGCGATCGGGTATCTGGCCAAGCTCGGCCGGGCTCCCGCGCCGCCGGCAAAGCCCGGCGCCTGAGAGGAAACGGCATATTGGGAAATTACCCGAAATTTTTTGCGTTTTTGAAAAAAACCGCTTGCGGGCGAATTTTCCCGGTGCTATATTTCGACAGTTAAGATTTGGCGTGCAGAGGGTTTCGATCTCGCAAACCGGTTGAGGCTCGCTCAAGTTCCGTTTACCGTCCGGCCCCATTGACCGGGCGCGGTTGAGCCAAAGGAGGAAGGGAAGTTGAAGTTCCGAACCACCATCATGCTTCTGGCGATGTTGCTCCTCGCGACATCCGTCGCCTTCGCGCAGGACGACGACACCGCGGCGGACGACGACACCGCGATGGACGATGACACCGCGGCGGACGACGACATGGATGACGACGACACCGATGTCGATGCGTTTACCGCCGAGGTCGATTTCTCGAACCCGACAGCGCTCGAGGCGGATACCTCGTATGCTTTCGCGTTCACCGTCAGCAACACGTCGGTGGCCGGCGACCTCCGTCGCTGGATCAACGACGTCGGCATGCTGCTCCCGTCCTCCGACTACGTCCTCGACACGGGCGAACTGGACGCGCCGGATGCCCTGCATCCCGAGTTCGGTAGCTGGGAAGTCGAAACGTACTCCGATCAGGGCCTCCCGGGCATCCGCTGGATGTTCACGGGCGTCGTGACGAGCGAGTCCTATGGCGACATCCGCGAGCAGGAGTCGTTGGACTTCGGCTTCACCGCGCAGACCGACGCCGATGCGACCGACGGATTCTACTGGGCCCTCATGACCGACCAGAGCGAGTTCGTCGACGGCATCGCGTTCATTAACGACGCGGATGACGACACCGACGACGATGACGACACCGACGGCATCGACGACGACTTCGACGACGATACCGACGACGGCATCGGTGGCGGCGGCGACGACGACGACGATGGCGGCGGCGGCTGCGGCTGCTAAGCCCTTCCAAGCCTGAAAACAAACCCCGCCGGGAAACCGGCGGGGTTTTTGCTTGTGCGTTTGCGACGTCAAGGCCGCAAGTCCTGAGCGGAGCGAAGGAAGCGACGCGCACATGCGCGAGCTACCTGCAATGACCTTCCAGCCTTTCAGCCATCCAGTCTTCCAGCCTTTTCAGATGTGGATCGGCCCGTCGCCGAGCGCGAGCGCGGCCTCTTTCACCACCTCGGCGAGCGTCGGATGCGCGTGGCAGGTGCGTGCCACATCCTCGCCGGACGCGCCGAATTCCATCGCCAGGACCAGCTCGTGGATCAGGTCGCCCGCGCGCGGCCCGATGATGTGCGCGCCGAGAATGCGATCCGTCTTCGCATCCGCGAGAATCTTGACGAAGCCTTCTTTCGATTCCAGCGCCTTGGCGCGGCCGTTCGCCGCGAATGGAAACGAGCCCTTCTTGTATTCGATGCCCGCGTCTTTCAGATCGTCCTCGGTGCGTCCGACGGTCGCGATCTCCGGATTGGTATAAACCACGCCGGGGATCGCGCTGTAGTTCACGTGCCCGGCGACGCCGTTGATCCGCTCGACGACCATCACGCCTTCCTCGGACGCCTTGTGCGCGAGCATCGGCCCGCGGACCGCGTCGCCGATCGCAAAGATCCCCGCGACATTCGTCTCGCAGCGCTCGTTCACGGCAATCCGTCCCTTGTCATCCGTGGCGACGCCCGCCGCGTCGAGCGCAAGCCCCTCGGTGTTGGGCTTTCGCCCGACCGCGACGAGCAGCTTGTCGGCCTCCCATGTGCGCGTTTCTCCTTCACCGCCGCCGGCCGACACGCGCACGCCCGCGGCATCCGTGATCGCGCCCGCGACGCGCACGCCCGTTTCGATCGCGAGCCCCTGCCGCTTGAAGATGCGTTGCGCTTGCGCGGCGGTCTCCGAATCCATGCCCGGCAGGATGCGCGGCAGGTATTCGAGGATCGTCACCTCGCTGCCCAGCCGCGACCAGATCGACGCGCACTCCAGGCCGATGTACCCCGCTCCGATGACGACGAGCCGTCGCGGCGCCTCGCCAAACGCCAGCGCGCCGGTCGAATCGACGATGTTGATGCCGTCGATCGTGATGCCCGGCAACGACGCGGGCACCGATCCGGTGGCGACGATGATGTTTTTCGCCGTCAGCGTCCGGTCGCCGGCGCGCACAGTCCTGGCATCGACGAATTGCGCGGCGCCCGAAACGCGCTCGATCTTGTTCTTTTTGAACAGCCCCTCGACGCCCTTCGTGAGCTGCCCGACAATGGCTTCCTTGCGTTTCATCATTCTGGGCAGGTCAAGCCGCGTGTCGGCCTCGATCCCGTGCGCCGCGAATTCCTTTTTCGTCTTGTGATAGAGCTCGGAGGATTCGAGAAGCGCCTTGCTCGGGATGCACCCCACGTTCAGGCACGTTCCGCCCAGGGTTGCGTCCTTTTCGACGCACGCCACGTTCATACCGAGCTGCGCGGCGCGGATGGCCGCGACATATCCGCCGGGGCCCGCGCCGATGACGACAAGATCGAAAGTGTCGGCCATGTCAGACCTCGATCAGGATGCGGCGCGGATCTTCGAGGCATTCCTTCATGCGCACAAGGAAGCTCACGGCCTCGCGCCCGTCGATCAGGCGGTGATCGTAGGTCAGCGCCAGGTACATCATCGGCCGGATGACGATCTGGTCCTCCACGACGATCGGCCGCTTTTCGATTCGGTGCATGCCGAGGATGCCGCTTTGCGGCGGGTTCAGGATTGGCGTGGAGAGAAGCGAGCCGAACACGCCTCCGTTGGAAATGGAAAACGTGCCGCCGGTAAGCTCCTCGATCGTCAGCTTGCCGTCGCGCGCGCGCTTCGCGAGATCGGAGACGGCCTGCTCGGTCTCGGCGAACGACAGGAATTGCGCGTCGCGGATGATCGGAACGACCAGCCCGCGATCCGAGCTGACCGCGACGCCGATGTCGTAATAGCCGCGATAGACGATCTCCTCGCCGTCGATCGTCGCGTTCACCGAGGGAAAAGCCTTGAGCGCCTCGATGCTCGCCTTGATGAAAAACGACATGAACCCGAGGCTGATGCCGTATTTCTTCTGGAATGGCTCCTTGTACTGTTTCCGAAGTTCCATCACCGCGGAAAGGTCCACGTCGTTGAACGTGGTCAGCGACGCCGTCGTGCTTTGCGATTCCAGAAGGCGTTCGGCGATGCGCTGGCGGATGCGCGTCATGCGCACGCGCTCCTCCGATCGCCCGGCGGCCGTCTC
>JAIOHV010000041.1 GCA_019912885.1 bacterium | reverse complement strand
CGTCGCGGCGCTTGATCTCAAGCCCTTTCACCACGACGAGTCCGTCAATTTCGGATTCGTCGAGGATCTCGTGAAAAAGGGCTGGTACGCCTACAACCCGACGAACTACCACGGGCCGCTGCTCTACGAATTGGCGTACATCCCGGCGCGCGTTTTCGGCATGGACTCGGCCGATTTGCGCGCCATGCCGGCCTTTTTGGGCGTGCTGGCCGTGGCGGCGCTGCTTGCGCTTTCGCCGTGGATTGGCGTGGCGGGCGCTTTGTTCGCGGGCGGGGCGATGGCAGTCGCCGGCGCGGAGGTCTACTTTGCCCGGACCTTCATCCACGAGATCTATCTCGTTGCCCTCCTGGCGATTGCGACCGTTTTTCTTTTCCGGTTTCAGGCGCGCGCCCGCGCGCGCGATTTGGCCGCGTGCCTGGCGGCCTGGTCGCTGGCGTTCGCTATCAAGGAAACCGCCGCGATTTCGCTTGCCGCCGTGACCGTCGCGGCCCTTTGCGCGCTGGCCTTCGGCCGGCCGGACCAAAGCCCGTTGCCGCTCGGGAATCCCTTTTCCCGGATGGAGGGACGGCGCGATATCAAGACGCTTGACGCGCTCGGCGTGGCGATCCTGATCTGGGCGCTGACATTTTCGACGTTCGGCATCAATCCGCGCGGCCTTGCCGATTTCTTTTACGCCTACATCCCCTGGACGCGCACCGGGGTCGGCGAAACGGGCCACGAAAAGCCGCCGATCTACTTTTTCCGCCTGAGCGCCGAATATTACGCGCCGCTGCTCATCGCCGCGCTCCCCGCGCTTTTCGCCGTCATGCGGCGAAACGCGGCGGCCATCTTTTTTCTTGTCTGGTGGGTTTCGCACCTCGCGATCTACAGCGCGATCCCGTACAAGACTCCGTGGTGCGTCATTTCCATCAATCTTCCGCTGTTCATGCTCGCGGGAATCGGCGTTCAGACCGCCGCCGAACGCCTGGCCAAGCACCCGCGGATCCGCGCGGGCGCCGTCGCGGCGGCGTTTGCGGTTCTTTTGCCCTATGCGGCCTCAAGCGTGGAGTTGAACTTTCTTCACTACGATCGCGACGGCGAGGACATCGTGTACGTGCAGACGCGGCGCCGTTATTTGGCGATGATCCGGCGCATTCACGCGGCGGCGGCGCGATACGGCGGCCCGGACACGCCGATCCAGGTTGTGGACGCCAAGCATCCGATCCGCTTTTACCTGCGCGGTTTCACGAATCAGGCTCATTTTCAGGAAATGCCGACGACGCCCCTTGACGCGCCGATCGTGGTGGTGGACGAAAGCCTGGCCGAGGCGGCCCGCGAACGCATCATTGGGCGGCGGCACGAGGAGACGATTCCGGTGTGGCCCGGCCACAACGAGGTGATATTCACCCTGCTCGATCCGATTTCGGGAGACGATCCATGAAAGACGACATCCGCATCGTCGAGGCGCCCGGCCGCCTGACGGCGATCCTTCACGAAAACCACGACACGCCCGTTGTCTCCGTGCTGATGTACGTGCGCGTCGGCTCGGCCGACGAAACGCCCGACCAGGCCGGGCTTGCGCACCTGCACGAACACATGATCTTCAAGGGCACGCCCTCGCGGCCCGTCGGGCAGATCGCCGCGCAGATCGAGGGCGCAGGCGGGGACATCAACGCCTACACCACGTTCGACCACACCTGCTACTACGTCACGATGGCCTCACGCTTCTGGGAGGTAGGGTTGGACGTACTCGCCGACGCGCTGCGTTTCAGTACCTTCGACGAGCACGAGCTGGCGCGCGAGATTCAGGTGGTGTTCGAGGAGATGAGCCGCAGCAAGGATTCGCCGATGCACCGCGCCGGCGAAAGCCTGTTTCGCTCCGTGTTCAGGAAGCATCCGTACCGGCGGCCCATCATCGGCACGCGACAGGTCCTGCGCCGCATCCGCCGCGCCGATATCGTCTCGTTTTTCCGGAACTACTACGCGCCGAGCAACATGATCGCCGTGCTCGCGGGCGATTTCGACGCGAAAAAGGCCGAGCGGCGCCTGCAAAAGGTGTTCGCGGACGCCAAGCCGGGCCGCGTCAAGCGGCCCTTGCGCGTGACCGAGGCGCCCCAGACGCGCCCGCGCGTGCGCGTGGAGTTCGGCGGATTCCAGGAGACGACGTTTGAGTTCGGCTTCCTCTCGCCGTCCGTCACCTCCGAGGACGCGGCCGCGGGCGACCTCGCGGCGATCGTCCTTGGCGGCGGCGAAAGCTCGCGGCTGAACGTCGCCGTGCACCGCCGCGCGCGCGTGGTGCGCGACGTGTCCGCGTCTTATCTCACGCTGCACGACTCGGGCGTGTTCCTGGTCGGCGGCGTGTGCGAGGCGAAAAAGACACCGGCCGCGCTGCGCGCCGTCGCCGGGCAGATCGAGCGCATGCGCGCCGAGCCGGTGACCGCCCAGGAGCTCGACAAGGCGCGCCGCAACATCGAAGCCTACTTCGTTTTCGAGCGTGAAACGCCGGTGGGACTCGCGAAGAAGCTCGGCTTCTCCTGGCTGCACACGGGCGATCTGGAATTCGACGCAAAATACCTGAAGCGCGTCGCGCGCGCGACGCCCGAGGACATTCGCGCCTTCGCCGAAAAATATCTCGCGCCCGGCCGCATCAATCTCGCGGTCGTCGCCCCCGAAACGGAGAAAAAACGCCTGACCGCCAAGGCCGTCGGCGACGCGTTGCGCGCGGCGCCGCCGAAAAACGCTCGCGCGGCCGCCCGCAAGACAAAAGCGGCCGAGCCCGTTTTAGCACCGTCGCCGAACGGCGGATCGCCCACCGCGGCGTTGACCGTTATCGCCCGGGACGGCGTCCGGCGCCGCACGCACCTTGTCCGCCTTGAAAACGGCATCCGCATCGCGGTGAAGGAAACCACGCAGGCGCCGATCTTTTCGATGAAGACGGCGATGTTCGGCGGCCTGCGCGCGGAGACCGACCGCGACGCGGGCATCTCGCGCATGACCGCGAATCTGTTGACCAAGGGCACGCGCGATTTGTCCGCGGATGCCTTCGCCGAGGCGGTGGAGTCGATCGGCGGCTCGCTGGGCGGATTCTCAGGACGCAACAGCATCGGCGTCGCGGCGGATTTTCTCTCGCGCGATTTCGACGCGGCGATGGAGCTTGTCGCCGAGGCGATGCTCGGATCGACGTTCCCGGAGGAGGAGATCGCCCTCGAACGCGAGGATCAACTCGG
Organism: bacterium; assembly: GCA_019912885.1. Taxonomy (NCBI): domain Bacteria; species bacterium. The sequence goes on along the minus strand of JAIOHV010000041.1, from coordinate 1,457 downwards.
CTCGATCCTTCGCCGCGAGGACCAGCTCGCGCGCCGCTGCATCGACCTGTTTCAGGAGACGCTCTACACGCGCCACCCGTACCGCCGGTCAATCCTCGGCACCGAGGAATCGGTCCGCGCGATCACGCGGCGAAAGATCGGCGCGTTCTACAAGCGCGCGCTGCGCCCGGAGGATCTCGTGTTTGCCTTCGCGGGCGACGTGTCGATCGAGCGCGTGCGCAAGGCGGTGACCCAATATTTCGGCAAGCTGTCGCGAAGCGGCGCGAAGCGACGCGATCCCGCGCCCGAGAGCGCGCCGAAAAAATCGCGGCAAGTGACGCTCTTTCGGGACAAGGAGCAGTCGCACCTGGTCGTCGGATTTCTCGGCACGTCGATCGTCTCGCCGGACCGCCACGCGCTGGAGGTGCTGAACGCGGTTCTCGCGGGGCAGGGCGGCCGCCTGTTCCTGGAATTGCGCGACCGGCAGAATCTCGCGTATTCCGTGACGAGCTTCCATCACGAAGGCGTCGAGCCGGGCGCGATCGCGATCTACATCGGGACCTCGCATCACCTCGTCGACAAGGCGCGCCGCGGCATCTGGGAGCAGCTCGAGAAGATTTGTGACGAGCCCGTCGGCGAGGACGAGCTCGCCCGCGTGAAGCGCTATCTCACCGGCAGCACGGAGGTGGAGCTTGCGCATCTGGGTTCCGTGTCGCAGGCGATGGCGCTCGACGAATTGCTCGGGCTCGGCTATCGCGCGCCGTTTTGGGCCGCGCGCGATATCGAACGCGTCACCGCGCGCGCGGTGCGGGCCGCCGCGCGCCGTTATCTGCGCCGCGACACGCACGTCGAGGCGCTCATCACCGCGCCCGGGCGCTGACGGCCGGCGTCGCGCGCGAGCCGCCGGGATGCCCGCTTGAAATCGCTAGGGGAAAAAGCCGCCGGCGCGATGGCGTGGAATCTCGCCGGCAAGCTCTACTTCACCGCCGCGAAATACGTGGAGAGCATCCTGCTCTTCCGCCTGCTCGGCGCCGGCGAATACGGCGTGCTCGCGTCGGTGCTGAACGCGCAGGCGACGTTTGTCACCTTCGCCAGCCTCGGCCTTGGCAATGCGGTCCTGAAATTCCTGCCGCGCGTGCGCGAGTCCGGCGGCGACGAGATCCGATTCATGCGGCGCATGATCGCGATGCGCGTCGCGTTGGGGCTCATCGGCGCGGCGGCGCTATTCGTTTTCGCGCCGTTCCTGGCGAAGGAGGGCGCGGGCGGCGCCGGCCGCGCGTCGCTCTTTCAGGTCGCCGCGCTTCTGGTCGTCACCACGTCGCTGCAAAACCTCCTGATCCGCTTTTTCGTATCGACCTATCGTCAGAAGCGCCTCAACATCATCCAGTCCGCGGTGCAGACGCTTTACGTCGCGGCGGCGGCGACCGTGCTGGTTCTCGGCGGCGGCGTGCTTGCCGTGTTGGCCGTCAATGTAGGCG